>JAKIWU010000022.1 GCA_022749905.1 Thermoplasmata archaeon | reverse complement strand
GTGCGGCGCCATCCTGCCACCGCCTGCTGGGCCGGGCGGGATCACGTCGCTCGGGGGCGGCTACCGCATGGCCTGGGTGTTCCCCGCGGGCGACGTGCCGATGGTCCGCAACTTCTCCCTTGTCGCGGTGCCCGCCAGTGGCGCGGGCGTCGTCGCGACCGTGCCCAACGCGGCGACCCGGACCGCCGTCGTCACCGGCCTGAGGGCGGGCGTCGGCTACACGCTCTACATCGGCCTCACCACGGTGGACGGCCAGACGCTCTCTGTCGGTCGGGTGCCGGGCTATCCCTCCTCCCCCGTCCTGGCGGTCTTCCAGGCGACGGCGTCGTCGAGCGCGAGCGCGCTCACGCAGCCGAACGCCGCGACGACGCTCTCGTTCACCGCAGCGGGCGGCCACCTCCCGTACTCCTTCCACGTCGCCTGGGGGAACGGCACCTCGACCTGGCTCTACAATGCGGGCGCCTCCGCGACCCTCCCGAGGAACCTTCCCGGATACCTCGGCGTGGCGAGGATCCTGGTGCGAGCGAACGACTCCGTCGGCGATGTCGTGGCGTTCGCTGCCATCTACCTCGAGGTGCGGGCAACCGCGCTCGGCGTCTCCCTTGCGCTTTCGGCCGGCGAGAACCGGGTGGGCCTCACCTGGAGCGCTCCGGCGTCGCCCACTTCTCCTGTCACCTCCTACTCGGTGTTCTTCACCGAGGACCCCCTCGGGGTGGGCATCCTCACCAACGGGTGGCCGAACAACGGCACCGGCGCCCACCCGGTCGTGGTGTTCAACACGACGAAGACGAGCGCGTTCTTCAGCGCGATCGACGGGGAGCCCCTCTACGCCGCCGTCGTCGCGTGGACCGCGCTCGGCCCTGGCCTCCTCCCGTCGACGGGGGTCTCCTCGGCGACCCCCGCGCCGTTCACCCTCCTCTCGTTCGGACCACAAGGGAGCGCGAGCCTCGGGGGGCCCGCCCCGCTCACCGTCCCGTTCTCCGCGGAGGCCGCGAGCGGAGGGTTTGACCCTGTCTTCCAGGCCGACCTCTCCGTGTTCGCCCTCAGCCTCGATGTCACGGCCACCCCGAGCACCATCGTGGGTCCGAGTGGCACGACGAGCTGGGCGAACGCTTCTGTGACGTTCCCCACCGCCGGGAGTTTCCGTGTCGCCCTCCACCTCGAGGACGCCATGTTCGATCCTCCGCTAGTGAGCCTGCTCACGGTGTACGTGGGTCCCGGGGCCGCGCCCGACCTCGCCGTCTCGATCACGACGCCCGCGCCCTTCGCCGGACATCCCGTGGACCTCGTGGCCACCGCCTCCGGAACGCCCGGACCGTACACGCTGAGCTGGCAGTTCGGGGACGGATCGAGCCTCGCGAGCGCCGGCGCGATGGTGAGCCACACCTACGCTGTCGGCGGGGCCTACACGGTGACCGTCACCGCGAAGGACAACGGGACGCTTGGGCGGGTCACCGTCGCACAACCGGTCGAGATTCTGTCGCCGCCGACCGTTCGGATCATCGCCGCGGCGGGTCCGGCGGGCGTGCTGGCGTGGAGCTTCCAGGCCTACCTCCAGGGCGGCTCGGGGACACCGATCCTCGCCTGGTCGTTCGGCGATGGCCTCATCGCTTCGGGGGCTTGGGTCAACCACACCTTCACGAAGGTCGGAACCTACACGATCCGCCTCAATCTCACCGACCCTTCGGGACTCACGGCCACCGACTCGCGCGAGATCCGCGTGGGGACTCTCACAACCCCTGGGAGCGCGCCCGCCTCGAGCTCCGACACCGCCCTCCTCGGAGGGCTCGTGATCGGCCTCATCGCCGCGGCGATGCTCGCCGTCATCTTCTACCTAAGGGGACGGCCCCCGAAGACCGCCTCGGTCGCCGATCCGGCCACCTACACGATGGAGCGCTCGCGGCCAGCGACCCCGCCGGTCGACGAAGGGTGATCCGGCCCTGGGACGGGCGTCCGAGCGTCCCGTACCCGAAAAAATCGTGGAAACGACGGCGCGAGACGGAAGATAGATATTCTATCCGCACGTCCCCGCACTGGCCCAGAAGCCCGGGAAGGTGGGAGCGCGCTCCGGCTCCCCGGCCGTCGAGGGTGGACCGATGGAATCCGTGCCGCGCTATCATGCGAACGGGGCCGCTGCACCGGGCCACGACACCCCGGGCGCTCCCGCGCCGGGGCACTCAGCGGGCACGGGCGCAGCTCCGGGTTCCGCCGGCGAGCTCTTCGACGCGGTGATGCGCTACTCGGCGGAGCTCTTCAAGGGAAACCGGGAGATCCTGCGCGAATCGTACGTCCCGAGCCGGCTCCCGCACCGCGAGCACCAGATCCGCCAGGTCGCGGAAGTGCTCGCGCCCGCGATCAAGGGCGATCTCCCCTCGAACCTCCTCATCTACGGGAAGATCGGCACCGGGAAAACCGCGGTCGTTGCGCAAGTGCGCTCCGACATCCCGAGGCGCAGCGATGTGGCGAACCGCGTGACGTTCGTCTCGGTGAACTGTGCGAACGTCGACACGCCCTACTCGCTCCTCCAGACGATCGGGAACTCGTTCGCCACCAAGGAGACCGACCGTATCCCGACGGGTTGGTCGTTGGACCGGGTCCAGGCCGCGATGCGGGAGGCGATCGACCGGCGTGGCGGCACGACCATCCTGGTGCTGGACGAGATCGACCGACTCGTCGCGCGGAGCGGAGACGGGGTTCTCTACACGCTCTCCCAGCTCAACACGGAGCTTGCGAAGGCGCGGATCTGCCTCGTCGGGATCTCGAACGACCTCCAGTTCACGAACCGCCTCGATGCCCGCGTCAAGAGCCGGCTCAACGAGGAGAAGATCGTCTTCCCCCCGTACGACGCGCCGCAGCTCGAGGACATCCTGAAGGACCGGGCCGCCGAGGTGTTCCGGGAGGGCGTTCTCGATCCCGGCGTGATCCAGCGCTGCGCCGCCTATGCCGCGCTCGAGAACGGCGATGCCCGCCGGGCCCTCGCGCTGCTCCGCCTCTCCGCCGAGATGGCCGAACGCGACCGGGCGAAGCGGATCACTCCGGACCACGTGGTCAAGGCGAAGGGGCGCCTCGAGCAGGACATCATCGTCGAGTGCTGCCGAACGCTCCCCCCGCACTGCAAGGTGCTCCTCTACGCGATCCTCCAACTCTACGAGCGCAGACGAGAGAGCCTCCAGACCGGCGACGTCTACACCGCCTACGTGCGCCTGACGCAGCGGCTCGGTCTTCCGCCTCTGCACGCGCGCTCGATCTCGAACTATCTCTCCGAGCTCGAGAGCCTCGGGCTCATCCGGGCGACGATCGTCTCGCGCGGCCGCGGGGGCCGCACCCGCGAGATCGCCGTCGATGTCCCGATCCCCGAGACGATCCCGGCCCTCCAGGACGATCCGCTCCTTGCGGCGCTCGCCCGGCCCCGCGGGGCGAATCAGACCGTCCTCACGAACTTCGACAACCCGAACCGCACGGGGCCCGCGAGCTAGCCCACTACACCTCGGCGGAACCTTCGGCCGCCACCGCGGCCGTCGCCGAGACCTCGGACGAGGCGTGGCGTCGCGCGCGCTCCCGTTTGAGCGCGGCGAGCTCCCGGCCCACCTCGCCGAGGTCCTGGGTGTACCGGCGCAGCCTGAGCCGACCGATCCGCTCGAGCGCGGCGATCTCCTTGTCGAGGACGTCGTCGGAGCCCCGAAATCCGCCCATCGGCTAGCGCGCGTCGATCTGGGCTTTCTGGAGCCGGTTCGAGACGTCGATGAAGACGGTTTTGATCTCGGTGAACTCCTCGATGGCGGCGGAGCCCGCCTCGCGCCCGCCGTTCCCGGTGTTCTTCACGCCGCCGAACGGGAGCTGGACCTCCGCGCCGATCGTCGGAGCGTTCACATAGGTGATGCCGGCCTCGAGGTCGTCCACCGCGTGGAAGGCGCGGCCCACGTCGCGCGTGTAGATCGACGAGGAGAGGCCGTAGTCGACGTCGTTCGCGATCCGCACCGCATCCTCGTAGCCGTCGGCCCGTAGGACCGAGAGGATCGGACCAAAGATCTCCTCCTTCGAAATCCGCGTCCCGTGCCGGGTCTCGAACACCGTCGGGGCGAAGAAGAAGCCCCGATCGTAGGCCGATCCGGTGAGCTTCGTGCCTCCGGTGACGAGCTTCGCCCCTTCCTGCTGCCCGATCGCGGCGTACTCAGCGACCTTCCGCTCCTGGTCGCGCGACGCGACGGGTCCCATGTCGATGCCCTCGTCCAGAGGATCACCGACCTTGAGGCGTTGCACCCGCTCCGTGAGCCGGCCGAGGAACTCATCGTAGATCTTCGTGTGGAGGATGAGGCGGCTCGTCGCGGTGCAGCGCTGGCCCGAGGTCCCGAACGCCCCGAAGAGCGCCCCCTCGAGAGCGAGGGGGAGGTCGGCGTCGTCCATGACGATCTCGGGGTTCTTCCCGCCGAGCTCGAGGTGGACCATCTTGAGCCCCTGGGCACCGCGCACGTAGACTTCGCGACCGGTCTCCACTCCGCCGGTGAACGAGACGGCCCGAACCCCCGGGTGCCCCACGAGGGCGTTCCCGAGGACGGAGCCGGCGCCGGTGACGAAGTTGAGGACGCCCGCCGGCAACCCCGCCTCCTCGTACACGTCGACGACGGACGCAGCGCAGAGGGCTGTGTTGGACGCGGGCTTGAACACGACGGAGTTCCCCGCGATGAGCGCCGCCGCGATCTTCCAGTTCGGGATCGCGGTGGGGAAGTTCCACGGCGTGATCGCAACGACGACGCCCTTCGGTTGGCGAAGGGTGAGGCAGAACTTCGATCGCAGTTCAGAAGGCACGGTCTCGCCGGCGAGCCGGCGGCCCTCGCCGGCCATGTATTCGATGAAATCGATCGACTCCTGAACGTCGCCGCGTCCCTCGGCGATGATCTTGCCCATCTCCCGCGTGACGATCCGAGCGACCGCTTCCTTCCGCTTCCGTAGGATCTCCGCGGCCCGAAGCAGGATGGCTCCGCGTGTCGGCGGCGGGGTCTCTTTCCAGGCCTTGAAGGCTCGGTGGGCGGCGTGGACGGCCTCCGAGGCGTCCTCGATCGTCCCCGCCACGAACGAACCGACCACCTCGCCGTTCGCGGGGTTCCGAGTCTCGAAGCGCGCCCGGCCTAGAGGCTCGACCCACTTGCCGCCGATGAAGAGGTCCCGTGTCACCATCGATTCGACCATGGGTGGGATTGGCGCGCGGACGACCACGACCCTGAAAAGCCTTGACCCCGAACGCTCCGTTCCGTACGGCGGCAAACACGATTCTTCGTCCTCTCCGTTATAATTCGAGCCCTGTGTGCGGCCGTCGTGGAGAACGAGCTCGTCGCCGAGATCCTCCTGAGCGGGAGCCCCGGCTCCCGCGAGGACCTCGAACCGTTGCTCCCGGGTCTCGTGGAGGACGCCTTCCGGCGCACGCTCGGGACGCGAGGCACCGGACGACTGGTCGAGTGGAGCGCCGAGGGCGATCGGATCACCTTACGGCTCGACTCGGACGGCGGGCGCCCGCACCAGGCGTTGCTCGCGACGGCGCGGAGACTTGGCGAGGAGCTAGGCCGGAGCCGGAAGATCGGCGTCCGATCCTTCCGAGCACCCCGGTATCGCGTGAGCTTCGCGATCGGGGCAACGAACGAGGCGAAAATCACGCTCGCCCTTCCCCACACCCTCACGGTGGAGGGTCCTCGAGCGACGCTGGAGCTCCTCGACCTCTCCGAAGAGGCGCTTCGCGACAACTGGATCGACCGAGCCATCCAACTGGTCCAGGAGAAGGCGAAGCGGCAAGGGTACGAGGGGAAGGAACAGTACTGGGCGCTGCTCGGCAAGACGGCGGAAAAATCGCACACCGGCCGTGCCGATCCGACGGAGGAGATGATCCGGCGCAACTGGATCCGCGGGGGGCCGACGAAGGGAAAGTGGTTCCTCGGTCCTACGGCCGCTCACCTCCTCCGGACGATGGAGCGGATCGCTCGGACCGAGGTGCTCGAGCCTCTCGGCTTCGAGGAAGTGGTCCAGCCGCACCACGACTCGTTCGACATTCTCCTGAAGACAGGACACCTCGAGGGTCTGCCCGGAGAGTTCTACTACGTCGCGGAGCCCACCACGCGCGACCCGAAGGCGTGGGAGACGTTCACGGACCTTGTCACCATCACGCGGAAAGTTCCGATGGACGAGCTCGGCCGCCTCGTCGGGCCGCCTTCCGCGGTCTCCTGCTACGCCCAGTGCCCGACGATCTACTGGTGGCTGTCGGGCCGGACGATCGCGACCGAAAGCCTCCCGGTCAAGGTGTTCGATCGGACGGCGATCTCGAACCGGTACGAGAGCGGGGGTCGGCACGGCCTTGAGCGCGTGGATGAGTTTCACCGGATCGAGCCGGTCTACCTCGGGACGCCCGACCAGTTGCTCGAGCTCCGGGAGGCACTGCGCGCGCGCTATGCGCACGTCTTCGACGACATCCTCGATCTCGAATGGCGCACCGCGTGGGTGACGCCCTTCTACCTCCAGCAAGCGGGCGGCGTTGGCGTCGAGGACTCCGAGCGCCGGATCAAGGGGACGATCGACTACGAGGCGTACCTCCCGTACCGCGGGGACCGCGCGACTTCGGAATGGCTCGAGTTCCAGAACCTTTCGATCGTGGGCGAGAAGTACACGAAGGCGTTCACGATCCGCGCCCAGAAGGGAGAGATCTGGTCGGGGTGCTCGGGCATCGGCCTCGAGCGCTGGCTCTCCGCGTTCCTTGCCCAAAAGGGACTCGACCCGAAGGACTGGCCGTCGGGCTTCCGGGACCGGGTCGGGAAGCTTCCCGACGAGGTTCGCTTCCTCTGATCCCCCTGTTCCCTCGCTTGCAACCCCGCCGATGGAACGCGCGAAGAAGCAGCACAGGCTCGACGAGTTCCAGTCCGACGGCGAGCTCACCACCCCCGTAGCGCGGGAGCGGCCTCCAGCGCTCCCGGGCGTCTGGCGGGTCGACCACGGCATGGTCGAGCACCCGCTCCTCGTTCCGGATCAGATCCGGGCCCTGCCGTTCCAGGTGGACCTCGCTCGCATCGGGATCGCGGAGGACCTGCTCGTCGTCCTGCCGACGGGCCTCGGCAAGACCGTCATCGCAGCCCTGATCGCCGCCGAGGTCCTCCGCAGGGCTCCGGGCAAACTCCTCTTCCTCGCGCCGACCCGTCCCCTCGTTCGCCAGCACGCGGAGTTCTTCGGACGCTGGTTCGTGAGGCTGCGGATCGCGCGTTTCACCGGAACGGTGGCGCATCCGGTGCGGGAGGGAGCCTGGGACTCCGCGGAGGCGATCTTCGCGACCCCGGAGCTCATCGCGAACGATCTCGCCCTTGGCCGGATCGACCTGAAGGAGGTCATGCTGCTCGTGTTCGATGAGGCCCACCACGCGGTCGGAAAGTACGCCTACGTCCCGATCGCCGAGCGCTACCGGGCCGACCGCCCGCGCGAGGGGCGTGTCCTCGGCCTGACGGCCTCGCCGGGCGGGCGGGACGAGCGGATCCAGGAGGTCGTCGGCGCCCTCGGCGTCGCCCGCATCGAAGCGCGGCACCGGGAGGAAGAAGGGGTACGGGAGTACGTCCAACCCGTCGCGATCGAACACCGCTGGGTCCGGTTACCCCCCGAGTTGCAACGGATCCAGGGGTTGCTGCGGGAGGCCAACTTCGACAGCGCTCGCAAGCTCCAGAAGATCGGCTTTCTCCGCAAGAAGCCGATCACCTCGCTCTCGGTGAAGGACTTGATCCAGCTGCGGGCCGAGATCTTCGCCCGCCCCGGGCCGATGGTCCGGAAGTTCGGGCCTCTGTTCCACCAGCTCGTGCTCCTGCATCTTCACCACGCCCTCGAGCGTCTCGAGACCCAGGGGCTCGACCCCTTCCTCCAGTACGTCGGCCGCGTCGCGGCGAAAGAGAAGCCCGGGCGCGGGGACCAGGCGTTCCTCAAGATCCCGCAGCTCGTCGAGGCGAGGCGGATCGCCCTCGGGCTCCGTACGGAGACGCGCTCCGCATCCCACCCGAAGATCGACGCGCTCGTCCTCCTGCTCACCGAAGAGTATGCGAAGCCGCGCGGTCGGCCGCCCCGGATCCTCGTCTTCGCGCAGTTCCGCGACACGATCCAAGGGATCCAGGAGGTTCTCGAGGGGCAGGGATGGACGGTCGGCCGGTTCGTCGGCCAGGCGACCCGCGACGCGAACGACCCCGGCATGAACCAGAAGGAACAGGCACGTATCCTCGAGGCGTTCCGCTCCGGGGTCTGCGCGATCCTCGTCGCCAGCAGTGTCGCGGAGGAGGGACTCGACGTGCCGGACGTCGACCTCGTCGTGTTCTTCGAGTCGATCCCGAGCGAGATTCGCGCCATCCAACGCAGAGGAAGAACCGGCCGCTCGAGCCTCGGACGCGTCGTGCTCCTCCTGACCGAGGAGACCCGCGACGTCGGGTACCAGAAGGCGGAGACTCGGCGCGAGAAAGCGATGGGACGGATCGTCCGGCGCCTCTCCGCCGAGGCGCGTCGTCGGTCCACGAAGCGAGCGGAGGGATCGTCCGAGGGAGAGTTGGCAACGGAGAGCGTCGCACGCCCTCGACAACGCACGCCATCGTCCGCGGGCGGAGCGGGCGGGGCGCCCGCTGCCGGGTCGGACTAAATACCGTGCCCTCCCTCGCTCTCGGTGAGCCCCATGGACGTGCTTTCGTTCCTGCTCCAGCACCTCGGCGTCCTCCTCTTCAGCGTCATCGCGATCGCGCTCGTTGCCTACCTCATCTACTCCATGCTCCACCCCGAGAGTTTCTAGGCGGGCGGGCATGACCGTCCTTCCCGGTGCATCCCGCCCGAGAGGAGCGACCGGCCCTTCGCCGTCCGAGGGGAGCGCCTGATCCGTGTACCGTCGGCTGCTCATCCCCGTCAGCGAGCCCTCCGAGGTGGAGCCGCTCATCCGATTCGGCGCGACGCTGCTCGACGCCGACGGCGAGATCCGCGTCCTCTACGTGATTCCCACAACGACGCTGCCGGAGCTCACCCGCCGCTGGCGCGAATCCGTGAACATCGTCGTGCCGGCGCACGAGTCCGGCGCCGCCCTCGACGTTCGGGTCGACCCTGAGGTCCGCGCGAGCACCGACGTCGCGGGGGAGATCCTCGAGAGCGCGGAGATCCACGGGACCGAAGCCATCGTCATGACGCTCGGTCGCGATCGACGCAGCCGAGGAACGCTCTTCGGCCACATCTCCTCCGCCGTGCTCCACCACGCACCCTGCGACGTCATCGTGGTGAACCGCCTCGCCCTGACCGGGGACAGGGTCCCGCGCGTGCTCGTCCCGACCTTCGGGGAGAGCGCGCCTCCGAAGCTCATGCGGCTCGCCGAGGAGATCGCGGTGTCCCACCGGGGCGCGCCGATCGTGACCCTGACGCTCGCTTCGCGCGGGCGGGGGAGCCGGGGCGCGACGGCCACACGATCCCCACGCGGCGTTCCGATCGAGCACCGCCGTTCCTTCTTCTCCCAGGCCCTCCTGGGCGCCCGGCGGCGCCTTCCGGAACTCATCCTCCAAGAGGCCTCGCGGATGCGCTATGGATTCCTTCTCGTCGGCGAAGAGGCGATCCATCCGGAGGGCCCCCTTCTGACGCGGCGGTTCCTCGAGGAGCTCTTCCGGAGCGCCCCCTGTCCCGTCATGGCGGTCAAGGGCTGAGAGGGGCCGATGGCCGACCTCTGGTTCGTCGGCGCCGGCCTCGGCGACGAGCGCGACCTCTCCCGACGGGCCGTGGATCTCCTCCGTCGGTGTTCCGCCGTCTTTTGCGAAGAGTACACCTCGATCCTCGCGCACGGCTCGTTCGAGCGGCTTTCGCTGGAGATCGGTCGGCCGATCGTCCGCCTCGAACGTCCCGAGCTCGAGAGCGCGGACCCGATTCTCGACGCCCTCGCGCAGGGCGGCCCAGTTGCCTTGGTGGTCCCTGGTGACCCGTTCGCCGCGACGACGCACGGGTCGCTCCGCGCGGCGGCGGTCTCCCGCGGTCACTCCGTCCACTACCTCCCCGGCGCGAGCATTCTCACCGCGGCCGCCGGATTCCTCGGGCTCAACCCGTACGGCTGGGGGCGGGTGACCTCGCTCCCGTTCCCCGCCCCAGCATTCGCCCCGACATCGCCCATCGAAACGATTCGGCGCAACCGATCCTCGGGCCTTCACACGCTCATTCTCCTCGACCTCCGTCCCGAGGAGGGGCGATTCCTCGGGGCCCAGGAGGCTCTTCGAATTCTCGAGGAGCGCGATCCGGCACCTGACGGGATCGCGACCCACGAGGTTGCGGTCGTGGCACGGCTCGGCACCGAGACCGCAGCGGCCTGGTACGGGATGATCCCCGCCCTGCGGGCGCTCGACTTCGGCCAGCCCCTGCACGCTCTCGTCGTCCCTGGTCCGGATCTCCATTTCACGGAGACCGCCGCGCTCGAGCGCTTCCGCGTTCGCTGAGCGCGCGCTCTACGAGGAGGCCGACGTCACGCGCGTCCCCCAGTCCGTGACCCCCGCGCTCGCGAGGAGCGTATCGAGCGCCTCATGGTAGGCGCCTGCGGGGGCGTTGAGGACCGGGCCAGCACGAACCGAGAGGCTCCGGCCGAACTCCTGCTCCGTCGGGGTGAACTGCCAGTGATGGGCCGACTCGCGACCGAGGGCGACGAGGATCCCGAAGGCGAGACCACGCTCCTTCCCCTCCCTCGGCATCCGTTCGATGACGAGCTTCTCGGCAGCACGGGGTCCCCGGGCTCGGAACGCTCGGGCCACGGCATCGACGAACGCGGCCTCACGGGAGAGGGATTGGTAGTGCGGTAACGAGTCGAGCATCTCCCGCTCTCGGGACGCCCGCGCCGCACGGTGAAGGAGTTCGCTGACCCGGCCGGGGGCATTCCGAGCCTCGCGGACGAGCTCGCTCGCGCGCGCCGGATCCGGCACGATCGCCCGCACGATGATGTCCGCGTGCTGGGGCCAGAGCTTCTCCAGCGCGCGGCTCGCCGAGGCTTCATCGATGTCGAAGAGCCCGCGGACCTCGGGGAGCACCTCGTCGAGGGCGCTCCGCTCCTCGGGCGTCGGGGCAAGCACCTCGATGAACGCGGCGCGGTCCGG
This sequence comes from Thermoplasmata archaeon, assembly GCA_022749905.1. GTDB lineage: Archaea > Thermoplasmatota > Thermoplasmata > Lutacidiplasmatales > UBA184 > Lutacidiplasma. The sequence continues at coordinate 2,304 of JAKIWU010000022.1, read as the reverse complement.
CCCATAGCAGACTCCCTCGGCGACGAAGATCGGGTCGCGGCTCCGTTCGAGCACACCGATCGCCTCGGTGCGGTAGGCCTCGAGGAGCTCCCGATCGGACATGCGACCGAAGGCGTACCGTTTCCGAAGTCCCCGCGGAAGCTCCGGAAGTCGGAGGTGCGGGCAATCGCGCGAGCGTTTGCACTCGACGTTCAACGAGACCGAGACCGAGAACGCAGACTCGGGATCCGGGATGCCCACCCTCGAGCTCAGGGACGAGAGGAGGTGGCGATCGCCCTTCGCGCACCGGGGGCACACGCGGAACCGGGTCTTGGCGCTCGTCCAGTCGACGGCGAGGAACGGGACCGAGTCGCCCTTGGCGAGGTGGACGCAGTCGAGGTTCCTCTCGCCCCGCCCCGGTTCAAGGCGGTAGGGGAGGTTCGCGATCTGCCGCGCGCGGAACTCCTCGGGCGGAGTCGGATCGCGCCCCGTGCAGTAGAGCGTGGAGTCCGTCGCGAAGAAGTGGAAGCCCTTGCGGGCCCACTCGAGATATCCGAGGAGGAGCCGCGCCGGATCGTCGGCGTACTGGACGGCGATCTCGGCCTCGCGCGTCGCTCGCGAGAGTGGGGCGAACGGGATCTCGCCGGTGGGGTACCGGGCGACAAGAAGTCCGGGGAGCTCGGGCTTGTGGTAGAACTTCAAGAGCCCGGCGTAGGCGCGGACCATCGGGTCGCCCCATCGCCCAAAACGCTCGAGACGTCCCTCATCGTCACGCGCGGACCGAACCTCCTCCAGCGCCTCCCGCAACTTGTCGAACCGGTCGGTGGGGCACTCTGGCGTGAGCCGCGGCAAGAGCCGGTCTACGCTCTCCCGAAGCTTGGCGGCCCTGCGGACGAGCTCGCCTTCGCGGCCGCCGGACGCCTTGCGTGCCCGCACGGTTTCACCCCGCGCGCCTCGAACGGCGCGGGCACATTATTGTTCGGGAGGCGGCGGCCGCTAGCGCCGAACCACGGCGAGGAAGTTCGCGAGCAGCTCCCGGCCGTGTTCGGTGTGCTCGACCTCGGGATGGAACTGGACGCCCCAGATCGGCCGGTCGGCGTGGGCCATGGCCTGGACCGGGCATGCGGCCGAGTGGGCGAGTCCCTTCCAGCCGGGCGGCAGTTGGAGCACCTGGTCGTTGTGGCTCGACCAGGCGGTGAACCGGCGTGGGATCCCTCGGAAGAGCCGATCCTCGGTCGGGTCGACTTCGACTTGGACCCGGCCAAACTCGGGCGCGGTCGCCCGCACCACTCGACCCCCGAAGTGCCGCGCGAGGAACTGATGGCCCACACAGATCCCGAGGACCGGGAACGTCGCCTTGTCGATCCAGTCCCCCACCTTGCCGAGCGGGGTCTCGGTGCCTTCGAGACTGAGTGCGCCTCCGGACAGAACGACAGCATCCGCATCGAGGTCGCCGAACTCGGTGGTGTTCGGAACAATCCGGCTCTCGGCGCCCAGGTCCCGGAGCACCCTGTACTCGCGGTGGGTCCACTGGCCGCCGTTGTCGATGACGGGGACCTTCATGGCGGAGGGGAGCCGCCCCCTTCCTTGGACGCATGCTCCGGGCCGGGTTCGACCCTCTCCCGTAGTCGTGCCACGTCCGAGGAGAGGCGCTGGACGTCGGAGCGCATCTTGAGCATCTCCTCCTCGAACGCCGTGAAGCCGCCGGTCGACTGCATCCGCTGGGAAATGTAGATCCCGATGAACAGCGCGCCGATGAGCGCGAGGATCGTGGTGAACGCGATCGCGAACACGAACGCGATCACGTTCCCGATCACGGATTGGAACGGGAGCCGGAACACGTGGGTGAGCTCGGCGACCTCGACGAAGAGAAGGACGACGATGACGACCGCCCAGACGGCGACCGCCCGCGATGCCCTCATGGTCCTCCCCCTGGAGGTCCGACCTCGAGCAGGAAGGAGATCGGGAGCGAGGTTTCGGGGGTTGTCGTGACGGTGCTGAGGGTGGGAGCGAGGGTCTCGGCGTAGAGGAGCCCACCCGCGAACCGGAACTCGAACAGCCCCACGTACTCGGAGAGGACCCCGTTCGAGTCCACGTACGAGGCGGTCACGTTCACGGCGACCGTCGCGCTCGACGCAACGACCGTGACCAGTAAGGTGGCGTTCGTCACACTCGGGGTCCCGAAATGGAGCGACATCGCCGCGGGCGGCGGCCATGGGGCGTTCTCCAGAACGGCAACGGCGATGGAGGCGTAGCGGACATCCTCGATTCCCTGGACGTAGAAGTGGGTCGCGTTCACCCCAGGCACGCGGTCGACGAGGAGCT
>JAKIWU010000021.1 GCA_022749905.1 Thermoplasmata archaeon | reverse complement strand
GGCTCTCGTCGAGAACTAGCATCCCCGGAGCCGCGTGATTCTCGCGGCGTTCTCGATCGCGATGCGCTACGCCGGGCCCAAGGACGCGCTCTTCCTTGGGATCGTCCGCAAGAACTTCGGCTGCTCGCACTACATCGTGGGCCGGGACCAAGCCGGCGTCGGCCGCTACTACGATCCGTACGAGGCTCACCGGATCTTCGACGCGTTCCCGATCGGCATCACCCCGGTCCGCTACGAGGAGACCTTCTTCTGCCGTCGGTGCGGCTGGATGGCGACGGAAAAGACCTGCCCGCATCCCACCTCCGACCGCCTCGACACGAGCCAGACGCGCATCCGGCGGGAGCTCGCGGCGGGGAACCCTCCCCCGTCCGAGCTCGTCCGCCCCGAGGTCGCAGCGATCCTCCGGGAGCCCGATGTCCTCGTCGTGTGAAGCCGTCGTCGGGTGATCGGGAGCCGCCCTCCCGCCTCAGCCCGGGGCTAGGAGCGAGGGAGCCATCCGAGCTCGACGAGGCGCCCGTAAAGCCGGTCTGCGACCTGCGCCGTGGTGGCGTCGGTCGTATGGACAACGACTTCCGGACTCTCCGGAGGCTCGTACGGATCGTCGACACCGGTCATCTCCCGGATGGCACCGCTCCGTGCCTTCTTGTACAGGCCCTTGACGTCGCGCGTTTCGCACACTCCGATGGGCGTGTCGACGTACACCTCGACGAAGTGCCCGATCTCTGCGCGCGCGCGCGCTCTCGAGGTGCGATAGGGCGAGATGAGGGCCACGATCGGGATGACGTCGTTGCGCGCGAGCACCTTCGCCATGTAGGTGACACGCGAGGCGTGGGACTCCCGCCCTGCCCGGTCGAACCCCAGATCGCTCGAGAGGCCCTGTCGGATCTCGTCCCCGTCGAGCAGTTCCGCGTGATAGCCGAGCGCGCGAAGCCGGGTGAGGAGCTCGCGCCCGATCGTGGTCTTCCCGGCGCTCGGGAGCCCGGTCAGCCAGACGCAGAATCCGCCGTTCGGTAGTACCGCGCTCCTCCCGGCGTGCGTGCTCATGGCGGGGCCGGCCCGGGGGGAGAGGACCGGGGGCGCGGAGCGCCTGCGGCCGCCAGCTCCGGTTCGCTCGATGGCGGCGTTCGAAGGTCCTTCCACGAGAGACGAAGTTCGCGCGCCGCTCGAACCTCGTCCACGCGCGCGACGGAGGTCGAGTGCGGTGCCGAACGGAGCTGTTCGGGGCTGTCGGCCACGCACCGCTTCACCGCAGCGACGAAGCGATCGAGGTCGTTGCGGCTCTCGGTCTCCGGAAGCTCGATCATCAGCGCCTCGTCGACGAGCGAGGGGAAGTACACGGTCGGGGCGTGGATCCCCTCGTCGAGCAGGCGCTTTGCGAGGTCGAGGGTCCGGAACCCGCGGGCCTTGAGCGGGGTCCCCGAGAGGACGAACTCGTGCTTAACGAGGGGACGGAACGGCCTCGGAAGCGTGTCCGCGAGCTCGTGCGCGGCGTAGTTCGCGTTCAGGACCGCGCGGCGGGAGACGTGCTTGAGCCCCTCCTCGCCGTGGTAGAGGAGGAACGCGTAGGCACGCAGGTAGAGGCCGAAGTTCCCGTACGCCGTCTTGATCTTGCCGATCGATTTCGGCCGGTCGTACTCGAAGCGGAAGCGGCGTCCGGTCTTGACCACACGGGGGATCGGAAGGTACGGTTCGAGCTTCGCGGAGGCCGCGAGCACGCCCGCGCCCGGGCCACCGCCCCCGTGGGGGGTGGCGAAGGTCTTGTGGAGGTTGAGGTGGGCCACGTCGAAGCCCATCCGGCCCGGCGAGGTCACGCCGAGGATCGCGTTGAGGTTCGCACCGTCGTAGTAGAGGAGCCCGCCGGCCCCATGAACTGCCTTCGCGATCGCCTCGATCTCGCTCTCGAAGATCCCGCCGGTGTTCGGATTCGTGAGCATGAACGCGGCCGTCCTCTCGCTCACGGCGGCACGGAGCGCGTCGAGATCGACGCAGCCGTTCTTCGAGGCGATCTCCTTCGTGACGTATCCGGCCATGGCGGCGGACGCGGGATTCGTCCCGTGGGCGGAGTCGGGCAGGAGGACCTCGGTCCTCGTGCCGAGCTCGGGATGGTCGCGGAAGTACGCGCGGACCATGAGGAGGGCTGCGTACTCGCCTTGCGCACCCGCCGCGGGCTGGAGGGAGACGGCGGGGAGCCCCGTCACCTTCTCGAGGCCCTTCTCGAGGCGCCAGATGATCTCGAGCGAGCCCTGGACCGTCTCCTCCGGCTGGTACGGATGGACCTCGGCCGCTCCCCGGCGCCGCGCAATCTGTTCGGAGACGGCCGGATTGTACTTCATCGTGCACGATCCGAGCGGGTAGGTCGAGGTGGTGATGCCGAAGTTCATCTGCGAGAGACGGGTGAAGTGCCGGATCACCTCGAGCTCGGAGATCTCGGGCCAGTCGAGCGGGCGTCGACGGCGCAGATTCCCGGGGACTCCGGGGATGGACGCTGTCGGTACGCTCGGAGACGCTGCAGGGGCACCGATCTCCCAAAGGAGCGGCTCGTCGTACCGGGCTTGCCGGAAGCTCACGCGTCCCTCCGGGCCGATCCGATCGCCTGGCGAGCCGCGCTCTCGAACTTGAGGATCTCCTTCGGACCGACGAACTCGGTCGTCGCGGTCAACACGAGCTCACCGTCGGGACCGGAACGTCCGGGTCTCGGATCGGCGAGGGGGTGGCCGCCGAGGACCTTCCGAGATCGGAGGCGGTCGAGGAACTCCCTCGCGGAGCCCCGTTCGACCTCGACGGTGAACTCGGAGAGGAACGACGCGCTGAACCGCGGCGCACGGAGCCCCTCGATCCCTCCGAGTCCGGCTGCGAGAGCCCTCGCCTTCTCGGCGAGCGCCGCTTGGAGAGCGGCGAGCCCGCTCGGTCCGACGGTGGTCGCGTAGACCACGAACGCGAGCGCGAGGAGCGACTGGTTCGTGCAGATGTTGGAGGTCGCTCGGGAGCGACGGATGTGTTGTTCGCGGGTCTGCAGCGTCAAGGTGAACGCGCGTCGACCTTCCGCGTCCAACGTTGCGCCGACGATCCGGCCCGGTGCGAACCGAACATGCTCGCGTCGACAGGCAAAGAATCCCACGAGAGGTCCGCCGAACGACGGGGGTTGGCCGAACCCCTGACCCTCACCCACGACGACGTCGGCGCCCCAGGCCCCCGGCGGCTCGAGCACGGAGAGGGCGAGCGGGTCCGCGACGGCGACGAGCGGGACCGATCCGAGGATCCCCTTGATCTCCGGGAGCCCCTCGTCGAGGTGACCGAATCCGTTCGGTAGGTCGACGAGTGCCCCGAACACGTCCCCGTCCGCGACCGCCCTTCGGACCCAAGCGAGGTCGAGGGAGCCGGTGGTTCGATCGTAGGGGATCTCCTCGAAGCGGACGGGGTGCCCCGCCGCATAGTTCTCGAGGACGCTCTTCTCTTCCCACGGAAGGCTCGCGGGGATCAGGAACCGGTCGCCCGAGTGGATCCTCCGACAGAGAAGCAACGCCTCTCCCGCCGCGCTCGATCCATCGTACAGAGACGCGTCGGCCGCGTCGAGCCCCGTGAGCTCAACGACGAGGCTCTGGTACTCGAACAGTGCCTGGAGCATCCCCTGGCTCGCTTCGGGCTGGTACGGAGTGTACGAACTGTAGAACTCGCTCCGCGAGAGGATCGCGTCCACCGCCGCAGGAAGGTAGCGGATGGGCATCCGGCCCCCGAGGAAGCTTGCGAACTTCGAATACGGCTTGTTCCGGTCGAGGATCTGATCGATGGTCCGGACCACCTCCTGTTCGGTAAGGCCCGTCCCCACCCGCATCCGGCCCATCCGAAGGTTCCGCGGGATGTCGGCGAAGAGATCGTCGAACGAATGGAACCCGGCCTTGGTGAGGAGCTCACGCTCGACGTCGACGTCGTCCGGTATCCAACGCGGCGTGTCCCCACCTCCGAGCGCGTGCCGAGTTACGCGGCGGTTAAATCGGTGCCGGCGCAAACGCCGTTCTTGACCCAGCCGGAGGGACGGCCGCGACCTCGGTCCTCGGCAAAGGTCTTCCCGACGTGCGGACGTTCACGCGAAGCGCGATGAGGATGGCGAAGGGCCGGGAGGACCGGGGGGCGAGCGGGGGCGCACGGCCCGGCATGCCTCCGTCCTCGGGGATCCTCGACGCCGCCTTCCACGCCGCGTACAAGGCGACCCCGCACGGCGAAACCCGGCTCGATCGTTCGCGGCGAAGGGCCCAGCTCAAGATCGTGCGGAGCGCCGCCGTCACGGTCCGCCACCTCGAGCTCCGGCGACGGACGCTCACCAAACCTCCCCTCACCGACTTCGAACGGGAGCTGATCGCGAACCGATTTGGAAGGGACAGCCTCGAGCGCGCCGACCGGCGGGTCTTCCGCGCCGTCAGCCGGATCCGAGGCCTCTCCGCCGAGGAGCAGCGCATCCTTCGCAAGGCCTCGGGTACCGAGCAGTTCGCGGAATCCGTCCGTCGGTTCTACGGACGCCTCGCGAGCTTCGTCCGCGAGGTCGATCCGGACCTGCGTCGCCTCGAGGAGATCGCCCGCTTCCGCAAGAGCCGCCCGCGGCTCGACCCGGCCCTTCCCGTCATCGCCGTGGCGGGTTTCCCCAACGTCGGCAAGTCGTCGCTCGTCGCCCGCCTGAGCCCCGCAAAGCCGAAGGTGGCCCCCTACCCCTTCACGACCCTCGCCCTCGAGGTCGGGCACGCGGATCTCGGATTCGATCGCCTCCAAGTCCTCGACACGCCGGGCGTTCTCGACCGCGGGCGTGCCGCCAACCCCTCGGAGGTGGAGGCCGAGACCGCGGTCGGGAGTGCCGCGACGGCGATCCTGTTCGTGATCGATCCGACCGGGACCTGCGGCTACCCTCTCGCCGACCAGGAGGCGCTCCTCGAACGGTGGAAAGCCGAGTTCCCGTCGGTGCCGATCCTCGAGGTCGAGACCAAGGCGGACCTCCGCTCGGACCGAAGCCCCCGCATGCAGGTGAGCGCGACCACGGGAGCGGGGATCGAGGAGCTTCGCACCGCGATCGAGACGATGCTGGCGCAACGGCGCGCCCGCACGCCGCTCCCTCCGATCGAGGAAACCGTCGTCGAAGGCGAGTACCGGTCTCCACCTTGATCCGAGGGGTGAGACGCCCTACACCTCGAACCGGTGTCCGTTCTCCGGGAGGAGAACCTCGACCTCGCCGCGGATCGCGTCGGCGAGGGCCTCGCGGTGGTCCCCGTGCATGAGCACGACCTTCTTCGCGTGCGAGTCGCGGACCATCTGGACGAGATCGGAGTGCCCCGCGTGGGCGGAGAAATCGAACTTCAGGACCTCGCACTCCGGACGGATCGTCACGCCGTCGATCGTGAGCGTCCCCTGGTCCATGAGCTGCCTCCCGTTCGAACCGTCGACCTGGAAGCCCGTGAGGAGGATCGAACTCTTCGGATCCTTGTAGCGATCGCCAATGTAGGAGAGCACGGGTCCGCCGTCCAGCATGCCGCCGGTCGTGACGACGACCTGAGCGTTCTTCACCGCATGGCGACGGCGCTCGGGGCTGTCGACGGTGCTGACGGCTTCGACGGCGCGCCGGAAGCGCTTGCCGTTCGCGAGGTACTCGGGGTGGCGCAGGTAGATCGAGTTCACCTTGCGGGCCATCCCGTCGAGCCAGACGTCGAGGCCGGTCGCCTCCAGCGCGAGGAGGACCTCCTGGGCGCGGCCGACCGCGAACGCGGGGATGATCGCCTGACCGCCCCGTTCGACGGTCTCGGTGACCTTGGCGCGGAACTGCTTCTCGGTCTGCGCTCGGTCGGGGTGCTCCTTCCCTGCGTACGTCGACTCCATGACCATGACGTCGCAGCCGAGCATTTCGGCGGGCGGTACGAGGTGCGTCGAGTTCCGGAGGATGTCGCCGGTGAAGAGGAGATCCTCGGCCCCGCGGTAGAGGAACATGCTCGCGCCCGGGATGTGCCCGGCCGGGGTGAAGTTCACCTCGATACCGTGATGGCGGAAGGTGCCGCGCCGCTCGATGGGCAGGAACCGCCCCTCGAGGGCGAGAATGTCCTCGTGGGTGTACGGAGGTAGGTAGCGCTCGAGACGGGCGATCTTGAGGTTGTCTCGGGCGAGAAGGTCGGTGATCTCCGACGTCACGGCCGTCCCGGCGATGCGCGCTTTTCCGAGGCGGCTGAGGAGCGGCGACATCCCCGTGTGATCGAGGTGCGAGTGCGAGATCAAGGCCGCATCGACGTTCGAAGGGAAGGGGCGCGGGTACGTGGGCGGGTCACTGGGAGTGAGTCCGTAATCGAAGAGCAAGGTGCGGCCCTGGTCGCGAACGACCAAACCCAGCGAGCCGACCTCGGAGGCGCCCCCGAGGAATTGGAGTTCCATTTTTCGGCCGAGCCCGGGGCGCGATTTAACTTGTCGTTCGAGCGCGGGCGACGCAACTCACGATACGACTATTACGGGCTTCCAGGGTCCCTTCCCCGTGACCGGAGACGCCGGGGCGGATCTCGAGGTCCTGGTCCGGATCGCCTATGCGGTCCACGGAGTCGTCCGGCAGGCCCGCCGATCCCCGCATCGCGCGGACATCGTGGGGATGGGGGCGTACGGCGTTCCCACCGAACACATCGACCGGGTGGCGGAGGCGCAGGTGCTGTCGGCCCTCGAGGCCGAGGAGGTAGATTGGAACCTCCTCAGCGAGGAGGTCGGGCTGGTGGACCGGGGTGGGAAACGGACGCTGGTCCTCGACCCGGTCGACGGGAGCAGCAACGCCCTGCGGGACATCCCCTTCTCGTCGGTCTCCCTCGCCCTCGGACGCTCGAAGTTGGGGGACATCGAGGCGGGCGTCGTCCACGATCTGTTTCGTGGAACCACCTATTGGGCGAGCAAGGGGGGCGGCGCGTTCCTCGACGGGCAGCCGATCCACACCCGGGCGTGGGATGCGAAGAACGAGCTCTTCTTTGCGAACCTTGGCCGGCACTCGACCCCCAGGTCGGTCGCTCTCGCTGGCAAGGTCCGCAGGATCCGATCCCTCGGCTGTGCCTCCCTCGAGATGGCGATGGTCGCCCAAGGCGCCGCGGACGGCTATCTCTTCGAGAACGACACCGCGAACCGGAACCTCCGGGTCACCGACATCGCGGCCGGATACCGGATCCTCCTCGAGGCAGGCGGCGGGGCGACCGATCCCGACGGTGCCCCCCTCGAGAAATTGCCGCTCGACATCCACGCCCGGACGAACATCTTTGCCTGGGGAGACCCAGCGTTCGCCAAGGTCGCCAAGGCGGAAGGGTACCGGTGAAGATCGGGATCGCCGCGAACCCCGAGAAGCCTCGCGCCGTCGAGCTCGCGGAACGCGCCATCGATCGGATCGGCTCGCGTGCGGACGTCGCGATCAGCTCGGAGACGGCGAAGGCCCTCGGGGGCCACGGGCCGGGGGTTCCTCTCGAGAAGATCGAGGCGGACGTCCTCATCGTGATCGGAGGCGACGGGACCGTCCTCTACGCGCTCCAGCGGAGTCGCGTCCCGATCCTTCCGGTGAATGCGGGCACCGTGGGCTTCCTCTCCGAGATCGAGGGAGCATCGCCCGTGGCGTTCGATGGTGCGATCGACCGGGTGCTCCGCGGATCGTACTTCCTCGAGGAGCGCATGAAGCTCGCCGCCTCGATCGGCGAGAAGCGCTTGCCCGATGCGACGAACGAGATCGTGGTGCACACGAGCCAAGTCGCGAAGATGCGCCTGTTCGAGGTCCAGGTCGACCGTCGCCCCGTGGGGCGGTTGCGGGCCGATGGGGTCATCCTCGCCACGCCGACCGGATCGACCTCCTACGCTCTCTCCGCCCTCGGACCGATCCTCGACCCCGGCCTCGAAGGGATCGTCGTGGCGACGCTCGCACCGTTCCACCCGATGCAGCGCGCGCTCGTGATCGACCCTCTCCGAACGGTGGGCGTGCATCTCGTCCTTCCGGACAAGGAAGCGGTCGTCGTGATCGACGGCCAGTCCGAGATCCGGCTTGCGGGCGGGTCGACCCTCACCGCGTACCGCTCCCCGCGGAAGGCGGCGTTCGTCCGGTTCGGCGGCCGGTTCTTCCGCCAGCTCCAAGGCAAGAAGATCCTCCCGTGGTCGGACGAGGTCGGGCTCTCCGAGGCAGAACGCCATGCCGATCTTTCGCCCGCAGCGTAGATCGGCCCGCGGCGTCTCGCCTCGGGCGGCCCCCGTTGCGATCACGCGCCGCTGTCTCGACTCCGCCCTCGCCTGTGCGAACTCCGCCTACCCGAACGAGTTCGGGGGGATCCTCCGCGCCGATCCGCCGGGGCTCATCTCCGATCTGCTCCTCCTGCCGGGCACGACCGCGGGGCGACGGCACGCCAACTTCCAGCTCTACATGCTCCCGATCGATCTCGGGGTCGTCGGAACCGTCCACTCGCATCCGTCGGGTGCGCTCCATCCCTCGGAGGCCGACCTCCGGTTGTTCCGCCACTGGGGCCGTCGCCACTTCATCCTCGGGTACCCGTTCGGCCCGGGACAGTGGAGGGCCTACGATGGGAACGGCGACGAGATCCGCGTCGATGTCGCGGAGCGTCCGGGCGCGGGGCCGCGGTTGAGGACCTACCGACCGAGTTCCCCCGCGGGCGATCGGGGGCCCGCGCCTCTCGACGACGACGAGTGAACCGCGCCTACTCGCGCATCGGGATCGTCGGCGTCGGGATCCGCTCGGGGTGGCGGAGCGGGCTTTCGAGGCCGGAGATCGCGCCGCGGGGCGGGCTCCAGAGGCCGTTCATCTTCGCCACGACCTCGAGGAAGCTGATGAACCCGCGGAAGACGGCTCGGTAGGCGCCGGGGTGCGCCGACTCCCAGTCGAAGAAGTCCCGGAGGAGGGGTTTCGACTGGCGGAGCCCGTGGGAGAGCGCGCGCTTGAACAGCTCCTGCTGGACCGGCGACATCCGATCGCGCGAGAACCAATCGTTGTTCTTCAGGTGCCCGAGGGGCACGAAGAACATCGGCACGAGGATCGCCTTGAAGTCCCAGAGGTTGTCGATCAGCTCGATCGTCTTGATCACGTCGTCCTCGGTCTCCTGCGGCAGGCCGACGATGAACGTGCAGGCCGGATAGACGTGGTTGTCGTTCATGAGCCCCGCCGCCTGCACGACGAGCTCGGGCCATTGGGAGGCCTTGAACGGCGCGACCTTGCCGGGCATCGCGGCCGTGATCATCCGCGGGCTGCCCGTCTCGACCCCCACCTCGACGCCCCACCAGGACTGCTTCTCGTCGAGGAGGATCTCGCCGCACTGGCCGAGGAGTTTCGGCTTCGTCATGAGCGAGGCGATGGCCACATGGCTCCAGCCCACCTGATCGTAGTAGCGCTTCGCGAGCCTGAGGAGCGGGAGGAGCTTTTCCTCCCGGGGCATGATGTTCGGACTCCCGTAGAAGTAGACGTCATCGGAATGCAGGAGGCCCTTGACGGTCCCGGCTTTCCGGTTGACCTTCAACTCCTCCTCGATCTTCTCGAGGGGGTACCAGCGGGTCGGGCGGGTCGTCACCGAGCAGAACGAGCAGCCGCGGCAGCATCCGCGCCCGATCTCGATGAGTCCGTTGACGCTCGGATAGTGGATCGAGGAGATCTCCTCGACCTTCGGAGCCTCCTTGGCCGTGAGGACGACGTGCGGCGGGAGGAACTCGTCGTTCAGGGCCTTCCGGACGATCGAGCGGACGAACTGGTCGGACTCGCCTTCGACGACCGAGTCGACACCCCCGATCGACTCGACGAACTCCCGAACGAACGGGAGCTTCTGGCGCGTGGCTGGGGAGAGCTGCCAAGCGCACGGGCCCCCGGCGATGAGCTTCATGCCCGCCTTGCGAGCCTTGAGGACGTGAGGCTGGCGGAGCATCCGCTTGAAGTTCACGCAGTTGAGCGGCTGCTTGTGCATCACCCCGCCGAACGTCGACGAGGGCGGGTTGAGGCCGAAGTAGTCGTGACCGGAAACGAGGAGGACCTTCGCTTCCCCGGGCATGTACCGGTCGAGATGGCTTGGGTGGACGATCCGGGCGTCGAAGCCGCCATCAAGGAGGGAGGCCTCGATCTTCCGCATCCCGTAGGGCGCTTCGCGCGGGAATCCGCTCGCGTCCACCTCCATCTCGGGGAAGAACAGCTTCTGGTAGACCCGCTCGGGAAAGACGTAGGCGGGCGTGGTCGTGCCGAAACCCAGGAACTCCTTCCCGTGGTGGTTGCTCATCATCGTCCAGTCGCACGTGATGACGACCTCCGGCATCGGTACCTCCGTCCGGACACCTACCGGCCTCCCCATTTACCTTGTCCTGTGACCACCGGGCCCGAGGAAGGTCGCTCCCCCGCGTCCCTCCCGTGGTTCAGGGGGCAGAACCCCCCTTCCAACCCTAGCCGGACCCGGTGGCTCACACCCGCCGGTGTTCGAGACTCGAACCGCTTCGGCTAGCCGAAGTCCCCTTCGTCCTCATCTTTCGGAAGGACGGCGTCGGTCGAGTCGGGACCCTCCTCCTGGGCGCCGTCGTGTCCCTCGCCTTCTCGGAAGGCGGGGTCCCGCTGCAGGAGGTGGATCCGCACGCAGTCGCGGTGCGCGGGGCTTCCGTTCCACGAGCTGGTCTCGTCGGGCCGCGTGAGCGGCTGGCGACAGAGCGAGCAGAGCTCCGGGGGAGCGATGATCCATGCGATCCGCCGCGGAGGAGCGGTCATCAGCCGACGGGGGACCGTACGGGCCTGCGCGGGAAGTACCTTTCGCTAGGCGAAAGGCGAAGAGGGCTTCGACGTTTCGGGAGCGCGACATGGACGCGCTCGCCGAGATCCGGAAGCGGAGACTGTCGCTCGGGATCCCCCTCGGGGAACTCGCCCGGGCGGTGGGGCGAAGCGACGCCACCGTTTCCCGGATCGAGAGGGGCCAGATCCGGCCCTCTTACGAGCTCGTGCAGCGGATCATGAAGTACCTCGAGGACCGCGAGGGGATCGCCGCCCCGCACCTGCGCGTCTCGGACCTCATGAACGCGGGACCGGTGACCGTGCAGGGTTCGGCGCCGCTCTCCGAGGCGGCCCTCGCGATGGAGCGGGGCGGATTCTCCCAGGTCCCCGTTCTCGAGGGCGGGCGAGTCACCGGGTCGATCTCCGAGAGCGCGATCCTCCGGGCGCTCGCGCGTTCGGGCGGACGCCCCGCGAAAGTGCGGGACGTCCAGGAGGGGGCGTACCCGATCGTGGACGTCGAGTTCCCCGCCGAGCTCCTCTCCCCCCTCCTCGCTCGCTACCCGGCGGTGCTCGTGGCCCGGCGGGGCGACCTCAAGGGGATCGTGACGCGCGCGGACCTGATCAAGAGCCTGCGCGGGACCCCGATGCGTCGCGCGCCGACGACGCCCTAGGATCCGAAGAGCGCGCTGCGAGGTGCACGGACCGCACGACCAGTGCGGCGGTCGCGGCGCCGAGACGGTCCGCCGTCGCCCCAGGAAACCCCTCCTTCAACCGTTTCGGTCCCGCGCCCGTGGTCGCAACGAACGCGACGTCCCCGTCCGTGGAGGTGTGGGAGGGATCGACGGCCCTCGCGAGCCCGGCGTGGGCGAAGATCGCGAGGCGCTGGAGCACCGAACGCTCCACGCGAGCATCCGTGACGACAATGACCAGCGAGGTCCCGCGGGTCTGCGCGATGGGTCCCGTCTTCAACGACACCGGCGGGACCACGCGCCCGTCGCGCCCCCTCGGTCCGGCGAGCCACTCCCCGGTCGCAGGGTCGCGAATGGCTCCGACGGCGTTGACGGCAACGAGGACTCCGACTCGACCCACTCCGGGGAGGTTCGTCGCTGCCGATCCGATCCCGCCGGGTGCCGCCCGGATCCTTCCGAGGTACTTTCCGATCGTCGCGCCCGCGCCGGCACCGAAGGGCCCCGGCTGAACAGGGGCCCGCGAGGCCCCCAACGCGGCCCGGTACCCGATCTCGGCGTAATCCGGGACACGTCGAGGGTCCTTCGGGAGGTCGAACAGGATCGCGCCCGAGATGGGCACGATCGAGCTCGCTCCGGGGAACGGTTCTACCCCGCCGCCGGTCTCGAGGACGCGGCGCCGGATGCCGCGCGCCGCGTCGAGTCCAAAGAGGCTGCCTCCCGCGAGGAAGAGGGCCCATCGCCGCCCGAACGTCGCATCGAGGCCCAACGAGGCCGTGTCGAAGGTGCCGGAAGCGCCCCCGCGAACGTCGACCACCGTGGGGGCGCCATCCTCGAACAAGACGACCGTGACCCCCGTCGTGTGATCGGAGGATTCCGCGGATCCCACGCGGACCCCCCGGATCGCGGTGATGGTCCGATTCGACGTGCCCTCGGTCGGCTTCCCCGCTCGCACGCGCCCCGGCATCGAGACCGGAGTCGACTTCGAGGTCAATCTTAAAGGAGGGTTCTCCTCCGGACCGGATGTGCCCGGCCGGCAGAGGACGGAAAAATCGGGAACGCCCCCGGCAGGCTTCCACGTGGCCCGGGACCTGCCCCCTGGTCGTCATCCGCTCCTAGCCGTCTTCCCTGGGCTCGACCAACTGCCGACGGCGGTCCGCCACGAGCGGGACCCGGTGGCGCGGAAGAAGCTCTACGAGGACACCTGCATCGAGGTTGTCGCCGATGACATCTGGATGTACGTGGCCCCGTTCGAGATGCCGAAGGGCGTCCCGAAGCAGTGGAAACCGCACCTCTCGAAGTCCGATTGCATCGTGGTCGGCCGCTCCCACCTCAAGGACAGCGATGCGCTCATCCTGTACCTCGACATCATCCACGAGCTCTGCCACATCCGCCAGCGCCGCGATGGCCTGGAACTCTTCGACCGCGAGGAGAGCTACGTCCGACGCCCGACCGAGATCGAGGCCTACCAGTTCGCCGTCGATGAGGCGCGCCGGCTCGGTGTGACGGACGCGGTCCTCCGCGAATACCTCAAGGTCGAGTGGGTGACCGCGAAGGAGCACGGCGAGCTCCTCCGCTCCGTCGGAGTTTCCGCCTCCGGGTGACCCCCGGGAGCCTTCGGAACGCCTTCGAGTTTCCGCCCGACCCGAGGGCTTATCCTCCCGACCCCGCGTAAGCACGGGCCGAGCGTTCCGGGGGCGCGGACAATTGGACATCAAGACCCCGGTGTCGATCCGGCCGTCGACGAACGACCTCTGGTTCTTCGCCTACCTCCCCCTCGCGGTTTCCGACGGCATTGCGACGCCGCTCATCCCGCTCCTCGCGCTGAAGGAGTTCGGCGTCTCGGCGTTCGTGGTCACGATCATCGTTGGCGCGAGCGCGATGAGCCAGGTGCCGTTCACGATCCTCTGGGGGAACCTCTCCGATCGGGTGGCCCACCGGAAGTACTTCCTGGTCGGTTCGTTCTTGGCGACCGGCGTTTCGATCATCCTCATCGCCCTCGCGAACACGCTCGTGAGCTACTTCTGGCTCAACGTGATCGAGGGCCTCGC
>JAKIWU010000020.1 GCA_022749905.1 Thermoplasmata archaeon | reverse complement strand
GCGTTCTCGACGGCACGCTTCCAGCCGGCGAGGTCCTTGCCGGACCGTTCGCGAAGCTGGCGTTCCACCGCCGTTCGCATGTGGGACCAATCCCGGGTCTCGGGCATGCGTCTCTCGCACCTCGTTCCGACCTTAACGCTTGGACCGCGGGACGACCCGTTCGGGAAATCGTCCGACGGGATCCGCGCGCGAGGTCTGTCGATGGGCGCGGCCAGATTTGAACTGGCGACCTTCACCGTGTCAGGGTGACGTCATAACCGCTAGACTACGCGCCCGCGGCGCGGGCAGGCGGGTCCGCTTCTTAGAGGTTCGGGCCGCGGCGTGCGGAACGGATCAGCCGTACCCACCTTGGAAGTTCCCGGGATTCGGGTTCTCGGTCCAGTTGTAGTAGCCCATCGATTGGCGTTGGGACTCCGTGACGTCGCGCCGCAGGCCACCCTGGAGCGAGCCGTACGTGGTGGTGATCTGCTCCTCGATCGAGCGGGCACGGTGCTTGGCCTCCCGCACGTGAGCGGCCTCGAGGAGGTCGCTCCCCGAGATGGAGGCGAGGTCGCCGGCGGTCCGGATGAGCCCGCCCAACTCGCGGAGCCGGAGCGTGAGGGCGTTCCTCCGCCCATCCATGGTTTCGGCGCGGCGTCGTGCTTCGCCGATGAGCTCGAGAACCGCCTCCTTCGTCGCAGGGCGGATCCGACCGTCGGTCGCGATCTCCTGCGCGCAGAACTGGGCGAGCCGCATGCGGTTCGCCTCGGAGTCCGGCATCGTGGTGTCGAGGAGGACCTCGTACCCGCCGCCCGCGATCCTCGAGCGGAGCGGGGAGAGGATGTGGTGAATGTCCTGGATGTTCGACGCGGCGACGAGGATGAAGTCGCACGGGACGCTGTCGACGCGAACGGCCGCGCCGCCGGATTGTGGGTTGCGGCCGGTGATGGGGAAGCGCTTCTCCTGCATCGCCGTGAGGATGTGGCGCTGCAGGTGACCGAGGTGGGGGAGCTCGTCGATGAACAGCACGCCTTCGTGCGCCTCGTGAATCGCGCCGGGGATCGTCCGCTCGTACGGTAGCGTGCCGAGCTGGGGGTGCCCCCCGTACGGATCGTGCCGGACGTCCCCGAGGAGCTCGGTCTCGCTCGCGCCGGTCGCGAGCACGAACGGCGTCCGGTCGAGCTTGACGAGGACCTTCCTCGGGCTCTCCTTTTGCAGGGAACGCCGCCGCTCGAGCGCGCGTTGGTCGAGAACCTTGATGTGATCGCCGGACCGCTCGTACGCGACCACCTCCTCGACGCCGTTCCGCAGTCGCGTGGTCCGGACCGATTCCGTGGGATTGCCCCCAGGGCTCACGGTGAGTTCGAGGATCCCCCCGACGAGATCGCGGAACGGGTTTCCGCTCCCGGTCACGCCGGGGATGAGCTGCTTCAGGTTGCTGCAGCTCGGGCAGTATCGGTCCTGAGGATGCGAGTAGAAGCTGCAGCGCGGGCAGCGGTAGCCGAGTCTCTCCGCCACGGACGCTGGCGCCTCGGTGGGCGTGATGAGGTCCCCCTCCGTGCCGCGATGCGCCTCACTTTCGCGCGTGACCTCGTCGCGGCTCGCGATCTCGACCGAGGGTCGTTCGGGATTCTCGGGGTTGTGGACGATCCGGATCTCGGTCTTCGGCCGGTCGAGGTGGAGCGCGAGAGCCTGTGCGGTCATCGACTTCCCGATCCCGGGGGGTCCGACGAGGAGCAGGTGCCGGTGTTGGTAGGCAGCGACGCGCGCGATCTCGACCGCCTTTTCCTGTCCGATCACCCGCGCAAGGGGATCCGTGGGGATCGCGATGTCATCGGTGGTGCGGATCTCGTCCAGCGTCGCGTGAGCGCGGGTCGATGGGTCGGGCGCTCCGCGTGGTGATGCGTCGCTCAAGGCCGCATCCGTACGACGGTGCCCATGGGATATGAAGGTCGCCTCTGGGGAGTCTGGAAGGGGTTGGCGCCCGTTAGACTACGGGGTCCGGGCGCCTGCAGGGATTGCGAGCTCCTGACGTGTGACCACCCGGATGGTGCCCGGGATCTTTCCGATCGCACCGACGCGGTTCGCGACCACGGTGCCGACGCCCTTCTCGTGCGCGACGTCGATGAGTCGCTGGCTCACCACGCCGTCGAACACCAGCGCTTTCACCGGCTGCGAGAACTGGGCGAGGGTATCGATCATGTCCTTCACCGCGACCTCCGCCACGACGGTGTCCTCCGGACCGATGAGCAGGCACTTCGAGCTGTTCTCGATCCCATCGAGGAGGCCGAAGTAGTGCTGGAGATCCGGGGGCAGCTGCGCCGCGGTCGGGGGCGGCGGCGGGACGGGGAGGCTCTGTGGGGGTCTCGGGGGTCCCTCGCGTTGCCCTCCCTGGGGCGGCGGTCCACCGCGATCCATCCGGTCGTCGCGTCGGGGGGACCGATCGTCCCGGCCACCCCCGTGCTGCGGGCCTCCGCCCTCGTGGCGCTCCTCCATCGGGGCACGGGAGGCGCCCGTCGACTCGAACCCGGTCATCTCGAGGTACTGGTTGATCGGGAGCTTGTTCCGCAGGCACTTCACGAGCTGCTTCTGCGTGAGCTCCTCGACCTCGCTGCCGCGCGGGGCGCGCGCGACGAAGTCGACGTCCATCGTCTGCAGCATCTCGCGGAGGATGAGCTCGCCCGCGCGGTCCCCGTCGGTGAAGGCGGTCACCGTCTTGCCGCGGGACAGATCCTTCACCGTCTGCGGGACGCTCGTCCCCTCGACCGCGATGCAGTTCTTGATCCCGCACCGCAGGAGGTTGAGGACGTCGGACCGTCCCTCGACGACGATCAGCGCGTCGGCCTGGTCGATGTTCGGGCCGGCCGGCAGGTGCTCAGGCCCGTAGGACGTGATCTCGTCGACCTGCACGGCCTTGCGGACCGACTCGGTCAGGTCGATGCCGACGCCCTTCGAGCTCTCCTGGAGCTTCGCGAGGATCTCCTTGGCGCGGTCCACGACCTTCTGACGCTTCGAGATCCGGATGTCCTCGACCGAGATGACCTCGATCTTCGCCCGGCAGGGGCCGATCCGGTCGACGGTCTCGAGCCCGGAAGCGAGGATCGCGGTCTCCACCTGATCGAGCGACGAGGGGATGATGATCTCCCCCTCGCTCTTCCCTTTCCGGGAGTCGATCTCGACCTCGATGCGGCCGATCCGGCCGGTCTTCTGAAGGTCGCGCAGGTCGAGTTCGTCTCCGAGGAGTCCTTCGGTCTGCCCGAACACGGCGCCCACGACGTCGGGTTTTTCGATGACGCCGTCGGCGGCGATGCGGGCTCGAATCTGGTACTTTGCGGCGCTAGGGTCACTGCTCATGCTGGTCCTTTCCTCTCTTGGTTGGTTGGAAGCCCGTGAGGGTCCAACCCAGAGGACGAGCCTAGGAACCGGGTCCCCCGTCGACCACTACAGTGCGGGAACTACGACACGAGCGATGTCCGATCATGATTCGCAAATCCGTAAGCCGTGTGGGCGACGAGGAGGCACCGGCCCCGTCTCGTCTCTGGGTCTCTTCCGTACCATGCGAGCAGACCACGCTATTTAAGTAAGATTCCGCCCGAGATCGGAGGGTCCGAACCCGGGCCGCGCGGACGGAAGTCGTCCGCGTGGTCCGTGGGAAGCGAATCGGCGCCGGACCCGAGAATCCGCGATTCTCTCTCGAAAAAACAGCGCGCTCTCCCATACAAACATATATCCGCGCCCTCTACCGCGACTCGGAGTTTGAGCTTCATGCCCCGTCGAGCAGCGCGTCCCGCACCCCCTGCGCCGACCGCGAACCCCGAGGAGAACCCGATGCCGGCGATGGCCGACGACGATTTTGTGCTCTCGCTCAAGAAGGAGCTCAACCGCTCGCAGCGGACGGTCACCCCCGGCGGTGAGGAGGACACGAGCCACCGAGCCGCGACGAACCAGCGCCTGCTCCAGGACCTCTGGGAGGTCCACAACCAGTTCGAGGAGCTCTCCGTCCACCTCACGATCGAACCCTCGCAGACCCTCTTCGCGACGTTCGTCGAGTACCCGCAGAAGTGGACGTTCAAGGAGAACTTCGATTTCGGTGCGGTCAAGACGATCGAGCTCCACGACCGGACGCCGGGCTGGCTCGGCTACACGCTCCGGTTCTGGTACTACCGAACGCCCGAGGGGAAGTCCCACCTCCGAGCCATCTACGAGTGGTGTGAGGGCGAGAGCTACCACAAGTACACAGGCTGGATGCGGATGATGAATCAGGCTGTCCTCTACGATGCGGCCGAGGACGCCATCGACTTCCGGGCCCTCCATCCGGTCCTCAAGGACGTCGTGGTGAGCTGGTACAACTCGCACCTGCAGCGCTCCCCCGAGTCGTTCATGGGGCATCTGAAGGACCGCTTCCCGAAGGGCGCCGCATACGCGAAAGAGTCGTACCGCTAGCGCGCCGCCCCGGCCTTCGGCCGCGTTCCCACCCTACTTGAAATAGAACGCGCCCCTTCGAAGCGCCCGGAGTCCCCGGATCCTTCGGGACGAGGACCGTGAGGTAACTCGGTTGCGCGACCAGCTCGTGGCGTACTTCGCCGAACACCACCGGATCGTCGAGTCGGGCGCGCTGCATCTCATCCTCGAGTCGCCCCACCCGCTGCTCCTCTCCCGGAGGATCATCGAATCGTCCTCCTCGAGCGGCGGCGTCGTCACCGCGGAGGTCGTTCGCCATTTCACGCGACCGACCATCGGGGAGTCCCGATCGGCGGCCCCCCGAAACTTGGAGATTCCGCCCACGGCCGCCTCGTACGCGCTCATCGCCGAGGGGTTCACTCCGGTGTCCGGCGCCGCCCCCATGGAGGCGTTCGAACGGCTCTTCCAATCCCGCTTCGAAGCCCTCTCGAGGCTCTTGCGCGGCCGGCCCGACCTACCCAACCTGCGACCGATCGCCGAGCTTCGCCGGTCGGAGGGTGTCGGCTCGGCGATCGCGATGGTCCGCGACGTTCGGCAGACCGCGGAGAAGCACCATGTCATCGTCCGGATCGAGGACGCATCGGGTACGCTCGAAGCGCTCGTCCCGCGCGATTCTCCCGTCATTCGGACGACGTTCCTTCCCGACGAGGTGGTCGGGGTGCGGCTGATGATGCCGAGGGAGCGAGACCGGCTCGCCCGGGTGGACGCCGTGACCCGTCCGGACGTCCCGAACGTGCGGCAGCACACGACCTCCAGCCGACCGTGCCGCGTTCTCTTCCTCTCCGATCTCCACATCGGCAGCCGATCGTTCCTGGACGGCCCGTGGAACGCCCTCGCCCGGTTTCTCGCCGGGGGGGACGCTCGGCCCGAGCTCGCGCGCGAGATCGAGCACGTGGTGATCGCGGGCGACCTCGTCGACGGGATCGGGATCTACCCGAACCAGGAGCGCGACCTCGCGATCCACGACGTCGTCGAACAGTACCGCGAGCTCGGTCGCCGCCTGAGGGAGCTCCCCGGACGGCTCAATATCATCGTGGTCCCGGGCAACCACGACGCGGTCTGCCCCGCGGAGCCCCAACCGGCGCTTCCGGAGGAGATCCGATCGGAGCTTCCCGAGAACGTCCGATCGATCGCGAACCCCTCGACGTTCGCGCTCGAGGGGGTCGTGATCGAGGCGTATCACGGCCGGAGCTTCGACGATCTCATCCCCGCCCTTCCTGGCGCGAGCTACGCCCGCCCGACCGAGGTCATGAAGCGGATGCTCCAGATGCGCCACCTCGCGCCGATCTACGGAGGCAGGACCCCGATCGCCCCTCTGCCTCGAGACGGGCTCGTCATCGATCCGGCTCCGGAGATCCTCGTCACGGGCCACGCGCACACCTTCGGCGCCGACCGGTACAAGGGCGTGCTGCTCCTCAACGCCTCAACCTGGCAGTCGGAGACCGACTACCAGAGGATGCGGAACATTTCGCCGGTCCCGGCCCAGGCGGCGGTGGTCGATCTGCGCGATCTTTCCCTGACACGGCTCGACTTCTCGCAAGGCGATCTCGGCGAGATTGGGGCCCCGACGTGACCCCACTCCCGGTCGAGCCCGCGGACGCCACGGGCCCCATGCGGATCGTTCTGAGCGCCCTCCCGGACGAGCGGTCCGCAGCACGCGTGGTGCGCAGCACGCTCGCCCACCGGCTCGCCGCGTGCGCGCAGCGGCTACCGGTTCGTTCCGAGTATTGGTGGAACGGAAGGCGCGAGGCCGCCGACGAGGTGCTCGTGCTGTTCAAGACCGATCCGAAGCGCGTCGGGGCGCTGATCCGATGGATCGAGACCCACCATCCGTACGAGGTCCCCGAGATCGTCGAGCTCGATGTTCCCCGGGTCGGGGCAGCATATCTCGCCTACCTGACCTCGGAACTCGCGACATCGAAGCGCCGCGGGCGGAGCCGGCCGATCACGCGTCGGGGATCACGGCGAGGCCCGGGAGCTCGCGCCCCTCGAGGAACTCGAGCGCGGCCCCGCCGCCGGTCGAGAGATACTGGAACGCGCCTGTGAGCCCGAGGTCCTCGGCGATGCGACCGGAATCGCCGCCGGCGCACACGTGGAACCCCGGGATCGTCGCGAGACCCGCGAGGACCTCGCGGGTCCCGGGAGCGAAGCGGGGATCCTCGGCAAGCCCGAGGGGACCGTTCCAGAACACGGTCCGCGAATCGGAGAGCTGGGCATAGAACCGGTCCCGGGTCAACGGGCCGATGTCCCGCGCGATCGCGCCCGCGGGGACGAGGCTCGCCGCGGCGGACTCCGCCTCGCGCCGCCCCGCGATCTCGACGAGGAGATCGACGGGGAGCAGGACGAGGGTTCCCTTGGCGCGCGCCGCCTCCAGGAACGAGCGGACTTCCTCGTCGAGGCCCGTTTCCACCGGGGTCGCCCCAAGCTCCGCGCCCTGCGCCGCGAGGAACGGAAACGCGAGGGCGCCTCCGATGAGGATCCTGTCGGCGCGCCCGACGAGGCTCTTCAAAAGCGGGAGCTTGTCGCGGACCTTCGCTCCGCCGAGGATCGCGACGAACGGCCGCTCCGGGGCCTCGAGGAGCTTCGAGAGACCGACGACCTCGCGCTCGACGAGGAAGCCCACGTATCCCGGGAGTCGCTGGGCGACGCCGACCGTGCTCGCGTGGGCGCGGTGGACGCTGCCGAACGCCTCTTCGACGAAGAGCTCGCCGAGCTGGGCAAGTGCCGCCGCGAACTCGGGATCGTTCTTCTCCTCCCCCGGGACGAACCGCAGGTTCTCGAGCATCGCGAACTCCCCGTCCGCGAGCCGCTCGACCTCGGCGATCGCCTTCGGCCCGGTGATCTCCTCGATCAGGGGCACGGGCTGGCCAAGGTAGCCGGACAGGCGCTGGACGATCGGTCGCAACGAGTCCGCGGCATCGCGTCGCCCTCCCGGCCGCCCGAGGTGGGACATGAGGATCGTGCGGGCGCCCTCCTCGCGGAGGTAGCGGAGGGTCGGGAGCACCTCGAGGATCCTGCGATCGTCGGCGACTCCACCTTCCTCGGTACGAGGGACGTTGAAGTCGACCCGGACGAGCACGCGGCGGCCCCGAACCTGGGCTTCCGTGAGCGGGCGCTTCCGGGGCATCAGGACCCCGTCGGCCGCTCCGTACTTTAACCCGCGCCCGGACGCCGGGGCGGGGGAATCGCCCGTCGAGGTTTCAGGCCCCGGTGATCGGAGAGGGAGATGCGTTTCGCCCCTCGGTGTGGCGGGCCGCGACGGAAGCCCGTGCGCGGATCCGGTCCACCGCGCGCTGGGTGTGGAGAAGGCGCACCCCGTGGCGCTCCCCGAGCGAGAGGATCGCACCGGAGATGGCCTCGATCTCCGTCGGCCGGCCTGCATCGACGTCCTGCAGCATGCTCGAGCGGTTCGTCGCGGTCGCGCGCACGATCCGGAAGAGCTCCTGCTCGGCCTCGTCGGCCGCGATCGGGTATCCCTCGGCCTCTGCCACCTCGCGCGCTTCGTGGAGGAGCGCGAGGGCCTGCCCTCGGAAGGGATCCTCCGCCAGCCGTCCGTTCTCGATCCCATGATCGGCCGTGATGGGATTCACCGCCGCGTTCACGAGCGCTTTTTTCCATTCCTCTCGCTCGATGGATTCGACCACGCGCACCCGGATCCCGGCCGCCGCGAGCAGGCGGTCGAAACCATTGAGGCCCCCGGAGATCCCCGAGTCGCCGAGAACGATCTCCCCCTCCCCCGCGTACCGGACATGGCCCGGTCCGACCAGGGTCGCGGGGATCGACGCAACGCCCCTCGTGACCAGTCGGTCCGCGTAGAACCACCCCGAGCTGCCGAGCGCCCGGCGGACCCGCGTCCGGATCCCGAGGCCGTTCTGGAGGGCAAGGAGCGGCACCGGGTGGAGGAGCGTTTCGCCGATCGCGCGGGCCGCAGGCTCGATGTCGGGTGCCTTCACGGTGAGAAGGACGCGGTCGAACTCGATGCCCCCTGCGAGCTCGCTCTCCGCGTGCACGCGAAACGGGGAGCCGGGGAGGCCGTCGACCCGGAGGCCCAGAGTGCGGATCGCCTCGACGTGGGCGGGACGCCCAACGAGCTCGAGATCGGTGTCCTCCCGGGCGAGATGAGCCCCAAGAACCGAGCCGACCGCTCCCGCTCCGAAGACGAGTACCCTCATCGGGGACGCCCCGGTGCCTAGCCCAACCGGCGGACGATTTGCGGGAGCCGCTCGGGCCGGCCCCAGTCGCGGCGAAGCTTGGCGAGGAGTCCCTCGTAGTAGCGGACCTGCTCCTGGGCCTGACGGACCTGATCGATCAGGAACTGTTCCTCGCGGGCGAGACGGGCGACCTCGGCCGTAGCCTCGGCCCGGGCTTCCACGAGGGTCTGCTGCTTATCGTGCAGGGAGGTGGCCGTTCGACGGGCCATACGCTCGACCTCCCGCGCTTCGCCCCGCGTGCTCGAGAACCGCGTCCGAATACTCCGAGAGCCGCCGAAGCTCGGACTTGATGCGCTTCAATCGAGCCTCGGTGCGACCGCGCCGGGTGCGGATCTCCTCCAAGGTGTGTTCGAGCAGCGCGAGGCGGGTGCGCCACTTGTCTCGCTCCTCGAGGTTGAGTACAACGGCGTCGACGTCCATCGGGTCCAAACCCGCACGCGACGGAGGCGGAAAAAAGGTTTCGGCCGACGGGCAAACCGAGGTCGCCGGGCCTCGTCGGCAGGTCAGCCTCAAATCCGCCGTCCGGGTCGCCACGACGAGTGCGATGACGGGCTTGGGGAAGATCGCGGTGCTCGGGGCCGGGAACATCGGCGGAACCCTCGCTCAGCGGATCGCGGAAGCCGACCTGGCCGCCGAGGTCGTCCTGGTCGACATCGTCGACGGCCTCCCGCAGGGGAAGGCGCTCGATATCCAGGAGTCGGCCCCGATCCTCGGCTTCTCCACCAAGGTCAACGGGAGCACGGACCTCGCCGCCCTTGCGGGGGCCGACCTCGTGATCGAGACGGCGGGACTCGCGCGGAAGCCCGGGATGAGCCGTTCGGATCTCCTCGCCAAGAACGCCTCGATCCTCGAGGGGCATGCGCGAGCGGTCCGCGAGAAGGCCCCCGATGCGGTCGTACTCGTGGTCACGAACCCGGTGGACGTGATGACGCACTGGTTCCACGCGGTCACGGGTTTCCCGAGGAAGAGGGTGTTCGGGGAGTCGGGTACCCTCGACACGGCGCGCTTTCGCTCGTTCGTCGCGGCGGAGCTCGGCGTCGCTCCGCGCGACGTAACCGGCTTCGTCCTTGGCACCCACGGCGACACGATGGTGCCGGTCCTTTCGCTCTCCAGTGTCTCAGGCGTGCCGCTCGCCCGGCTCCTCTCCCCCGAGCGACTGGCCCGGATCGTGGAACGGACCCAGAAAGGCGGTGGGGAGATCGTGGAGCTGCTCAAGTCCGGGAGCGCCTACTTCGCCCCCTCGGCAAGCCAGCTCGAGCTCGCCCGCGCGATCGCGCGGAACGAGCGACGCCTCCTCCCCGTCTCCGCCGTGCTGGACGGCGAGATGAATGAGAAAGGGGTGGCCATCGGGGTACCCGCCGTGATCGGCCGGGGTGGCCTCGAACGGATCGTCGAAGTCGACCTTGCGCCCGCAGAACGGGCGGCGTTCGCGGCGAGCGTCGCGGCCGTACGCGCAGACCTCGAGATCCTCGCCCACCTCCCGAGTTCGCATGCCGGAACGTAACCGCTCCCGCGCTCCGGGACGCGCCCGCGCCGGGGAAGACCGGGGAGACTCCGGCCGGCGCAAGGTCGAACGCTATCTCGCACGAGTCCCCGCGAAATTCCGCGCACCGCTCGACCGCCTCAGGGCGACGATTCGAGCGGCCGCGCCAGAAGCTCAGGAGCTGATCAGCTACGGGATCCCGGCCTTTCGCCAGGGTCGGCTCCTCGTGTTCTACGCGGCGTTCGAGGACCACATGAGCTTCTTCGTCGGCAGCCTTCGAACGCAACGCAAGTTCGCGACGGAGCTGCGGCCTTTCCTCGCCGGAAAAGGCACCGTGCACTTCACCGTGGAGCGCCCTCTTCCGCTCACCCTGGTGCGGCGCATCGTCAAGGCACGGCTCCTCGAGAACGCCGCGCGTGTCCGGTAGCACCAGCATCCTTCGGCTCCCTCAACCGGGGGGCACGATGGGCTGGATCCCTCGCGCGCGTGCAGGGCCCCTCGGTCCTCGGCGAGGTCGGAACCTTTTTCGGTCAGCCAGGAAGTGATCCGACGCGATGGCGGACCTCGAAGGTGCTGCCCCATCGAGCGCCCGGCGGCCGGTCGAGGCGATCGAGATCAAGCGCCGGCTCGGTACGTTGCGCTTCCAGACCGACTCACCGGAGCATGCGCATATCACGGTGAAACCCGAGGTCTGCGCCCAGTGCCCCCATTCCCTCTGCACGTTCGTCTGCCCGGCCCAGTGCTACGAACGGATCGAGGGCAAACTCGTGTTCCGCTACGAGGACTGCGTCGAGTGCGGAGCCTGCGATATCGCGTGCGATCAGGGATCGGTCACCTGGAACTTTCCTCGGGGCACCTTCGGTGTCCGCTACGCTTACGGTTAGGCTCCCAGCCTGTCTCCCGATCGACCTCGGGGGGTTGCAGACTCGGACCGGAGGGCGCGCCGACCCTCCCTCGCGCGCCGCGCCCGCCGTTCGGCAGATTCTCCGGCGAACCGTGCGTCGCGTCGAAGGGTAGCTTCAAAGGGCGAGAGCCGACATCGGGGAGCGGAGAGGAGGATACGGCCTCGCAAGAACCGCTCGCGCACCCCCCCTCCCAGCTGTTCCCGTACCGCCCGAGACCCGGACAGGAACGCATCCTCTCCGAGGTAGCCGAAATGGCCCGGCGGGGCGGGCCGCTCCTCGTCGACGCAGCCACCGGTTCCGGGAAGACTGCGGCGGTCCTCGCCCCCCTGCTCGAGCACGCCGAGGCGGCCGACCACAGGGTCCTCTACCTCGTCCGGACCCACGCCCAGGAGGCCCAGGTCCTGACCGAGGCGCGGGCGATCTCCCACCGCCTCGACCATCCGTTCCTCGCCCTCGGCCTGGAGGGCCGGCAGAAGCGCTGCCTCCTCCTCGAAGGCGTCGGGGAGATGAAGGGGGCAACGGCGGAGGAGCACGGGAAGCTCTGCGCCGATCGGAAGCGGGCGACCCACCGCATGTTCGAGGAGGGGACCCTTCTCGAGCCACCGATCGATCTGCCGGAATCGGGGTCGGTCGACCTCACGGACCTCGACGGCTGCCCCTACTACGCGAAGGTGCTGCAGGCGGACCTCGACCGGGTCGCGGAGCGCTTCAGCGAGAAGCTCGCCGTACCGTCGCAGTTCGAGGAGTACTGCCGGTCGGAGGACCTCTGCTCGTACGAGCTCGCGAAGAAGCTCGCGCCACGGACCCGGCTCCTGACCGCGCCGTACGTCTTCTTCTTCCACCCCCACATCCGCAAGACCCTCCTCGACTGGCTCGGGGTAGGCCTCGACCGGATCGACCTCGTGGTCGACGAGGCGCACAACCTCCCGGATCATCTGCGCGATCTCTCGACCGTCGCGCTCCCCGAGGAGTCGATCCGGCGGGCCCGTTCCGAACTCGGCGAGCGTGGAGACTTCGCGATCCCCGACGGCCCGAGTGCGAGCCATCTCCTCGAGGTCGTCGCGGGTACGGTCGCCGAGCTCATCGAGGAGTTCGCGAAGGGAGACGACGGGGTCCTCCCGCCGAACGCGCTCGAGGACCGGCTGCTGCAAGCCGTCGGTGGTACCTCCCGACGCCTCGACACCTGGATCGGGGCGCTCGTGAGCTGGGGCGAGGCCCTCCGCGAGGAGCGCCGCCGACAGCGCCACCTCCCGCGATCCTGGGTCCACGCGGTCGGCCTCGCGCTCCTTTCCTGGCCCCAGCTCACCGATCCTGCGTACGTGAAGGTCGTGTCCCGGGCTCCCCGACGGGTCCTCGAGGCGTATGCGCTCGATGCGCGCGTCCCTGCGGAGCCGGTCCTCGCGTGCCACCTCTCTGTCCACATGTCCGGAACCCTCGCTCCGCTCGAGGAGTACCGGGATTCGCTCGGGCTCGGCGAATCCGCGCGGCTCCTCTCCGTACCCCCGCCGTTCCCGCCGGCCCACCGCCGTTTCTTGTTCGATCCCGTGAGCACCACACGGTACGAGGAGCTGAAGTCCGATCCCGATGCGGTCCCGCGGATCGCCGATCGGCTCGTCGAGATCCTCCAGTCGCTTCCGGTCCGAACGGCCGTCTTCTTCCCGAGCTTCGACCTCATGGAGCGCGTGCTCGCCGCCGGACTCCAGTCCCAACTTCCCGCCTCCACGGTGATCGAGACCCGCAGGGCGACGATGGGGGACCTCTGGCGTTCGATCGAGGGGTTCAAGCGGGGCTCCCCGGAAGGCGTCTTGCTCGGGGTCACGGGGGGACGGATCGCGGAAGGCGTCGATTTCCCCGACGAAGAGCTCGAAGCCGTCGTGGTCGTCGGGATCCCGTACCCGAAACCCACAGCGAAGCGCGAAGCGCTTCGAGCGTACCTCGACGCGACCGCAGGGCACGGCTGGGAGTTCGTCGTGGAAGCGCCCGCCCAGCGCGCCATCCTCCAGGCCTTCGGCAGGATGATCCGCTCCGAGAACGACCGGGGGATCGGCATCGTCCTCGACCGGAGGGCACCCACGTTCGCCTCGGTCCTCCCCGGCCTCGCGCCCATCACGAACCTCGAAGCCGAGGCGCGATCCTTCTATGGGCGGCGCGCGCGGCTCACCCGCGCGAGTTCCCCACCCCTCACCCCCACGGCGCTCGAAAGGCCTAATACGGCGCCGCGCGCGGAGGGCCCCAGTCCGGGCCCGTGATCATCTCGAGGACGCCGCTTCGGATCTCCTTCGCCGGAGGGGGCACCGATCTCCCGACCTTCTACCGCAACCACGGCGGCGGTGCCGTCACGAGCGCCGCCATCGACCGCTACGTCCACGTCCTCGTCAACGAGAAGTTCGACCGGTCGGTGCGCGTCGCCTACTCGAAGACGGAGAACGTCGAAAAGTTCGGCGATCTCCAGCAGGGGCTCGTCCGCGAGGCGATGCGGGTCACGGGCGCCACGGACTCCCTCGAGATCCACACGATCGCCGATATTCCCTCGGAGGGGACCGGGCTCGGATCCTCCTCGGCGCTCACCGTCGGGCTTCTCAACGCGCTCTACGCGTATCGGGGGATCCTGAAGGACCCGGCGGAGCTCGCCGAAGAGGCGTGCCGGATCGAGATCGAGATCCTCGGCGGGACGCTCGGGAAGCAGGACCAGTACATCGCTGCGTTCGGGGGTCTCGAATACTTCGAGTTCCGTCCCGACGACACCGTGCGGTCGACCCCGATCCCGCTCACCGCGATCGATCGCGCGGTTCTCTCCGACCACCTCTCGCTGTACTATACGGGGGTCACCCGGCAGGCGCAGGGCATCCTGAAGGAGCAGGACGCCCGAACGGGATCGAACCTCGGGAGTCTCGAGCGGATGCGCGAGCTCGCCCGCGAGTGCCGCGACGCCTTCCTCGCGAAGGACTGGAAGGGGGTCGGTGCCGCCCTCGACGAAGGGTGGCGGCTCAAGCGGACGCTC
>JAKIWU010000002.1 GCA_022749905.1 Thermoplasmata archaeon | reverse complement strand
TTGCTCCTTCCCCTCGCGTACTACACGGAGTGGTACTGGAAGATTAACCTGTACAATCTCCTGCACTTCCTCTCGCTCCGCCTCGACCCCCACGCGCAGGAGGAGATCCGCAAGTTCGCCGCGGAGCTGGGCACGATCGCGCGCACCGTCTGCCCGATCGCCTACGAGGCGTTCGAAGAGTTCGTCCTCGAGGGACTGACCCTCAGCCGGCGCGAACGCGTCGCCGTGCGGAGCCTGCTCGAGGGGGCGAGCCCCGAGGTCGCGTGCGAGCGCGCCGGCCTCTCCCTGAAGCGTGAGGATGGCCGGCCGATGACCTCGGGTGAGGGCGTCGAGTTCCTCGAGAAGCTCGAGAGGCTGCGCTCCGCGGCCCCCGCCGCGTAGCCGTAAAGCGACCGCGCGCCTCGGACCCGCATGCCCTCGACCTCGGCACGCGGCTGGTTTCTCGACAACGCGTTCACCCCCGCCCGCGGTCGCTCGCTCTCCCCCGTCGTCGATCCCTCCACGGGAAGGTCGTTCGGCTCCGTGACACGGGCGACGGCCGACGACGCGGCTGCCGCGATGGACTCGGCCCGCGCAGCGCAGCCGAAATGGGAAGCGCTCGGGGGGCGGGCGCGCGCGAAGATCCTTCGCAGGGCGGCAGAGCGGCTGCGGGCATCCTCGGGCCAGATCGCCCGGCTCATCACACGCGAAATGGGGAAGGTCCTCCCCGAGGCGATGGCCGAGATGCAGGGCGCCGTCGAGAACCTCGAGTACTACGCCCAGTTCGGCGAGACGCTCACGAGCGAGGAGGTCTCGGGGCTCCCGACCGGCGACACGCTGCGGCTCCTCTGGCTCCCGCGGGGCGTGGTCGTGGCGATCACACCGTGGAACTTCCCGGCGGCGACCGTGACCCGGAAGATCGCCCCCGCCCTCGCCGGGGGGAACACGATGGTCCTGAAGCCGTCGAGCGCGACTCCGCTGACCTCCCTCAGGATCGCCGAGTCCCTGCGCGACGGCGGGCTTCCCCCCGGGGTCCTCAACGTCATCACCGGCCCCGGCGCCGAGCTCGGGCCGGCGCTCATCGGGCATCCGGCCTGCTCGACCGTCACCCTGACCGGCTCGACCGAGAGCGGGATCGAGGTCCTGCGCCTCGCCGCGCCGAGGGTCGTGAAGTGTCTCCTCGAGCTCGGGGGAAAGGCTCCGGTCCTCGTCGCCGACGACGCGGACCTCGGGTGGGCCGCTCGGGCGACCGTGTGGGCCCGGTACTGGAACGCGGGGCAGTCCTGCATCGCCGCCGAACGCGCCTACGTCCCTGAGACGATCGAGAAGAAGTTCCTCGGCAAGCTGCGACGCCTCGTGGAAGGTCTCCGGATCGGCCCGGGCCTCGCCGTGGATTCGGACATCGGCCCGCTCTACGCAGCCTCGGCGCGCGACGCTGTCGAGAAGGATGTCGAACGCGCCGTCGAGGGAGGCGCGAAGGTCGTGGTGGGAGGCGGACGCCCGGACGCGAAGCGTCTTCGGTCCGGGGCCTACTACCGGCCTACGGTCCTCGCGGAGGTCGGGGACTCCGACCCGATCGTGCAGGAGGAGGTGTTCGGCCCGGTGCTCCCCGTCCTCACCTACCGCTCCTTCGACGAGGCGATCGACCGGGCGAACGCGTCCCGCTACGGTCTCTCGAGCTACGTCTTCACGAGGAGCCTGGCGCGCGCCGAGCGCGCGGCTCGAGAGCTTCGCTTCGGGGAGACCTACATCAACCGGACCGGACTGGAAAGCCCCCAAGGCTACCACGCCGGCTTCCGTTCGAGCGGACTGGGCGGCGAGGGCAGTCGGCAGTCCGTCGAGGACTATCTCCAGCTCAAGAGCGTCTACGTCGACTGGCGCGAGCGCCCGAGCGCCGACTACTTCTTCCCGTACCACCGGTAGATCGACCCCGGGGAGCGGGGCCGACCAGCCCCACGTTCAGATCGCTCACGTTCGTGCCGGTGGGTCCTGTCGTGATCCGGCAGCCGAGCCTCCCGAGCGCCTCGTACGATGCGTGCTCCTCGAGCGCCGCATCGACATCGAGGCCGAGCGAGCGCGCCCGCTCCGCCGTTGCGCCGGTGACGCACCCTCCGGCCGCGTCGGTCGGGCCATCGATCCCGTCCGTTCCGATGGAAAGGAGGGCGACGCGACGCACCCCGTCGAGCGTACCGACGGCGGCAAGAGCGAACTGCTGATTGCGCCCACCGCGTCCCGAGTGCGCGGGGAGCGTCACCGTGGTCTCTCCACCGGAGAGGAGCGCCCAGGGACCACCCGTACCCTCGGCTCGGGCCCGCTCGACGAGGATCGCGGCGTGGACGCGGGCGACGTCCTCCGTCCGCCCGACGATCCGGCTCGAGAGGACGAGCGGGCGGTACCCGAGACGGCGCGCTCGAGAGGCGGCGGCGTCGACGGCAACACGCGTGGAGGCCGCAAGCGCGAACGGAGCCTGAGCGAGTCGGCGCTCCGTGGGCTTGGGAGTTTCCGGCCTCGCGCCCCGGACGCCCATCTTGAGATACTCCAGAACCGGGAGAGGGAGTTTCTCCTCGAGGTGGAAGGAGGTCACCGCGTGGAGCGCATCGAGGAACGAGCTCGGATCGGGGACGGTGGGCCCCGAGGCGATGTCGTGCGGGGCATCGCCGACCACATCGGAGATCGCGAGCGTCGCGAAGCGGTTCGTGGCCGTGGCCTCGGCGACCCGCCCGCCCTTGACGGGAGAGAGATGGCGGCGGATCGCATTCACGGCCTCGATCGGGGCACCCGAGCCGAGCAGCGCCGCGTACGTCTGGGAGATCTCCCAGAGGCCCATGCCCTCCCAAGGAGCCTCCAGCAGCGAGGAAGCGCCACCGGAGACGAGGAAGAGGACGGCGTCCTCGGACGGCACAGCGCGCACGTACTCGAGCACCGCCCCACCCGAACGCAGGCTCCCTTCCTTCGGGACGGGATGTTCCCCGAGGAGGAATTGGATCCCCGGCAGGGGGAAAGGCGGAGGGTCCCGCGCGACGGCGATCCCGCCCGCGGACCAGGGGCCGAGGCGATCCTGGGCGCCTTCGACCATCGCCCCCGCGGCCTTCCCGAATGCCACGAGATGCACTCTCGGGCTCGTGCCCAAGCGCATCGCGCGGCCGGCGATCCACAGCGTGGAACCCGAACGCCGAAGCTGGCGCACGACAGAGCGTCTCGGGTCGACCGCCCGGATCCCGGCCCGGGCGATCTCGAGGGCGTCAGTAGCGAGGGTCGTCGCCAGCCTCCACCGTGAAGCCAGGGCGCGGCGGAGAGCGAGCCGCAGGGTTCGGGAATCGATCGGGCCTAGCAGGCTCGAGAGCGCTCTCCGCGGACCCGCCGTCGCAGATCAGGTCCGCGAGACGCCGGGCAGCGGCCGCCGCCCGCATGATCCCGAATCCATTGAACCCGCCGATCACATAGAGCGCGGGAGCCCCCGGTACCGCGCCGATGATCGGGTGACGGTCGGGGGTCGAGGTACAGACGCCGGCCCACGACCCCAGGACCTCGCTCTCTCGCCATCCTCCGAAGCGCTCCCCCATCGCTTCGGCGATCCGGGTGAGGAACCCCGCATCGCCGCTCGTTAGGAACCCCTCGGGGTCCGCCTCGACCTCCTCCGTGCCGTTCCCCGCAAGGATCCGACCCTCGGACTCGGGCCGGACGTAGACGTCGAGGTCGAGGTCATGGACGGTCGGGAACTCCGAAGGCGGGCGCCCGACCGGCCGCAAGAGGACCGCCTGGGTCCGGTAGGGCACGAGGGGGAGCGGGGCGCCGAGCGAGCGGAGGATCGCGTCGGACCAGGCGCCCGCTGCGACGACCGCGCGTCGCGCTTGGAGCGTCCCGGATCCCGTGCGGAGCTCCCAGCCTGCATCCGACGACGAGAATCCCGTCATCGGTCGCCCGAAATCGAACGTCGCGCCGGCCCGCCGTGCGGCTTCGGCGTAGATGGCCACCATCGAGCTCGGGTCCACGACCGCACCCTCCGAGGAGAATGCGGCGCGACCGACGCCCACGACCGTGGCAGCGGGCACGAGACGCGAGAGCTCGGCCCCCGCCGGTTCCTCGACGTCCACGCCCCAGGACCTCCACCGCGCGATGGCCTCGTCGAGGAGCGTGACGGCCAGCGGGTCCGTGGCGAGCCTCAGGAAGCCGTTCCGGCGGTACGCCGACGGCTCGCTGCCCTCGGAGAGCTCGGCGTACTCTTTGCGCGTCTCCCGGACGAGCTCGAGGTCCCAGCGGTCCCACATCTGTTCGGTGAGAACGCCGGCCGAGCGCCCGCTCGCACCAGCGGCCGGGGTCCTGGGATCGTAGACCTTCGGCAGTATACCGCGCTTCGCGAGGTGATAGGCAAGCGCGCACCCCGCGATCCCCGCGCCGAGGATGAGGATCTCCTCGCGGGGCGCCATCGCGAGGGCCGAGCGCGCGGGAGTTAATACTCAGGCTTCGCCCGCTGGTAGGCGTCGCGCAACGCCTGCGTATCGACGTGCGTGTAGATCTGCGTCGTCGCCACGGACGCGTGTCCGAGGAGCTTCTGGATGTACCGGATGTCGCATCCCCGGCTCAGGAGTGCCGTCGCGAGCGTGTGGCGGAGCATGTGCGGTGTCACCCGCCGGGGAATGCCGGCGACGACCGCCGCCTTATGGATGATCCGCTCGATGGTGATCGGCTCGAGAGGGAAGAGGCGCGTGCTCCCCACGCCGGCGATCGTGCGCTCGGCGAGGTAACGATCGAGCGCGCCGCGCGTCTTCTCCTCGATCACGACCTCCCGGTCCTTGTCGCCCTTGCCGGAGCGGATGTGCATCAGGTTCCGCTCGAACTCGATGTCCTCGAGCTCCAGATGGCACAGCTCCCCGACCCGCAGTCCCCCGAACGCGAGGACGTGCACGATCGCGCTGTCCCTCGGCGAGCCCCGGACGGCGTCGAACAGGCGATGGGTCTCCTCCTCCGACAGGTAGTGGGGGAGCCGCTCAGGGCGTCGCGGGGCTTCGAGGCCCTCCGCCGCGTCGAGCCCGAAGCTCCGATAGAGACAGGTGAGGGCGCGGATGGAGGTGTAGAGCGAGTTCTTCGAGTAGTGACGCTCGAGGACGAGGTATTCCCGGTACGCCTCGAGGTCCCGGCGATTCGTTTCGTCGAGGGGCTTTTGGGCGTGCGCGAGGAAGGATCGTGCGACGTGGCCGTACTGTTTCACGGTGCAGGGGCTGCGTTCCTGCGCCTGCAGCATCCTCTGAAACCTCTCGACGGTGGCGTCGAGACTGAACGGCGGCGCGCCCGCTCCATCAACAGCATCGGAGCCCTGCCGGGCGCGTGAGGCGAGCGCCCGGGCACGCGAAGAGGCGACGGCGGCCATCGCCTAACGCTGGGCCGCGATGGGGGTCATTAAGAGTGGGGTTCATCGGCACCTTCGGTGCGATTTCAAGTAGCGAACGAACCTCCGGGAGCCGTGCGTTGCGCGTTTTGCACGGCCGAAGCGATCGTCGATCGACCGTACGCGGGGGATCACCTGTGCGGCGACCACCTCGGTCGCTCGATCGCGGACCGGTTCCGCCGGGAGATGCGCCGGCAGGCTCCCCGGATGCGATCGGGCCGGGTGGCCGTAGCTCTTTCGGGAGGAAAAGACTCGGCAACGGCCCTCGTCCTCACCCGGCGCTACTTCGAACGCCGTCCGACGGTCGAACTCGTGGCGATCAGCGTCGACGAGGGAATCGCAGGCTACCGGCCCTCGACGCTCGCGAAAGCTCAGGAACTCACAGCACAGCTCGGCGTCGAGCACCGGATCGTCCGGGCCGAGTCCGCCCTCGGCGTCACGACCGACCAGGCGGTGGAGCGACTTCCGGGTACGGTTCCGTGCTCCTTCTGCGGGGTCTGGCGGCGCGGCCTCCTGAACGAGGCGGCGCGGGAGGCGGAGGCGGAGCTCCTCGTACTCGGCTTCAACCTCGACGACCTCGCCCAATCGATCCTGATGAACCTCGCGCACGCCGAAGTCGACCGGCTGCTCCGCATGGCCCCCCATCGCAAGAAGCAACCCGGCCTCGTCCCTCGGATCGCTCCTCTCGCCACGGTCCCCGAACGGGAGATCTTCCTGCACGCCCTCGCGAACGGGATCCCCTTCGACCACTCCGAGTGCCCCCACGCTCGCGCGGCGGAGCGGAACGTCTTCCGGGAGGTGCTCTGGCGCCTCGAGGAGGTGCGGCCCGGCACGCGGCACGCCCTCCTGCGAACCCGGGAGACAATCGCCGACCTTCTCGAACGCAACGGAGGCGAGGGCGCGCCGAGCCGCTGCAGCCTCTGCGGAGCGCCGTCGACCCACGCGATCTGCCGATCCTGCGAATACCGGCGTGCGGCCGCTGAGGCCGTCGTCGCGGAGTAGGGAGATGTCCGGTTCCCCAGCGCCCGTCCAGGGATCCTCCGAGGTCGATCCGAGGAAGTCGGTCCGCGAGCGCGTGTTCGTCGTCGGGGCCGGGATCATGGGGAGCGGCATCGCTGCGGAGGCCGCCCTCCACGGGTACGCCGTCACGCTCGAGGACATCACCGAGGAGTTCGCGCGTGCGGGTCTCGAGCGCGTACGCCAAGCGCTCGATGGCGCGGTCCGGGCGAAAGCGATCACCCCTGCGGACCGGGACGCGGCCCTGCGGAACATCGATCTCGCGATCGGACTGCGCCGGATCGACGCCGCCCAGATCGTCGTCGAGGCCGCGCCGGAGCGGCTCGAGCTCAAGCAGTCGCTGTTCCGGGAGATCGAGGCGTCGGCGCCCGGCACCGCGCTCCTCGCGACGAACACCTCCTCCCTCCCCGTGACCTCGATCGCCTCCGTCGTCCAGGATCCCGGCCGGGTCGTCGGGATCCACTTCTTCAACCCGGTCCTCCGGATGAGGCTCGTCGAGATCATCCCGGGCATCTCGACCCGCCCGGAAGCGGTCGCGAAAGCCCGGACCTTCGCGGAACGACTCGGGAAGTCCGTGGTCGTCTCCCGGGACACCCCGGGGTTCGTGACGACGCGTGCCCTCTCCGTCCTCCTGAACGAGGCCGCCTGGATGCTCTACGAGGGGACGGCCACGAAGGAGGACATCGACACCGCCTACAAGCTCGGGTTCAACCATCCGATGGGCCCGCTCGAGCTCGCCGACCTCGTCGGCCTCGATACCGCGCTCTCGATCCTCGACGTCCTCTGGGACGGGTTCAAGGATCCGAAGTACCGGGCCTGCCCGATCCTGCGCTCGCTGGTCCAGGCCGGAAAGCTCGGCCGCAAGACCGGGGAGGGGTTCTACCGCTACCCCTCGGCCGAGGAGAAGCCGCCCCGATGACGAGCATGGGCGGCCTCGAGGATCTCGGGCTTCTCGTCATCGCCTCCCTCGTTCCGGCGCTCATCTATCTCTCGTGGATCCGCACGAGCGAGCGGTACCGCTCCGAGCCGTGGGGCACAGTCCTCTCGCTCTTCTTCTGGGGCGCGCTCATCGCAACGTTCGTCGCAGGGATCCTCGAGGTCATCCTCGTCTCCGTCAGCACCGCGGCCTCCCAGCGCTACCCCGCGCCCGAGTTCTCCTTCCTCAACGGCAATTCGACGGCCGGCGCCTTCTTCCTCGTTCTCGTGCTCGCGCCGGTCGTCGAGGAGGGGCTCAAGGCGCTCGGGGTCAGCCGGTACAAGGAACGGATCACCCAGATCGCCGATGGCCCCGTGTTCGGCGCGAGCGTCGGGCTCGGGTTCGGGTTCTTCGAGACCTTCCTCTACGGACTGGGAGCGTTCGCCACCGGCGGCCTCGCGGCCGGCCTCACCCTGATCTTCATCCGCTCGATCTCGAGCGTGCTTCTCCATGGCAGTTCGACCGCGATGTTCGGCTACGGCTACGCCGCGTCCAAGGTCGAGCGGAAGGGGTGGGCCGCGGGAGCGTACTACCTCCTCGCCGTCCTCATGCACGCGTCGTTCAACGTCCTCGCCTCCCTCGGCGCGCTCGCGAGCGCGCTCGGGATCCACGGTCCGATCGGGACATACGCCGACGGCCTCGGGCTGGTCCTCGCCATCGCGTTCGCTCTGGCCGCGATCAACCACGTGGTGAACGTGATCCACCGGAGCACCTTCCCCTCGGCGGACGGGACCCCCTCCCGGTATCGGCCCCCGCCTGCGGTGACCCACGCGACGCTCGCACGCCGCTCGCCATCGAGTCCCCGGAACCCGGGGCAGCCGTGAGGCGAAGCGCGCGCTACTGCGGGGGCGACTGGGGGCGGTTCGCCCCGTTCCGCTTCCAGTCGCTGTCGGCCATCCCCTTGTAGACTTCCGCGGCGCCGGGCGCCGCCACGATCTCGCTCCGCTGGCCGACGTCGCGGATCCGGTCCTTCTTCAGGAACCAGTAGTGGATCCGCCAGGTCTTCCCGCGGGAGACGGTCGCGTCCTCCTCCTCGCTCGAGAGGAGCCCCTCCTCCTCGAGCCGGTAGAACGTGTCGCGGTCGTCGCTCGAGAGCTTGTTGTCGAGCACGCTGTCGTGGAGGCCGAAGTATCCGAGCACCATCCGCGCGACCTTCGGCACCTCCTCGGGCGGGAGCTTCCCGCGACGCACGAGGGTCCGTTCGATCGCTTGGGCGAGCTCGCCTTCCTTGATCTGCGGCACGACGGGGGGGCCACCGCGCCGCGATTCTTACCATCTCCGTCGGAGTGGACAGCCGGCCCCGTCGGGCCCCACCAACGGTAAGGAGGGGGAAGGGTCCCGCCGCGCCATGAGCGGCCCCGAGGAGACGGTACCCCCCGGGGCGGTCACCTTCCCGGCCGACACGAAGGTTCTCGGGGCTGCCGAGAAGGCTTGGACCCTCGGACTCTGCGCCGAGTGCCTCGGACGCCTGTTCGGGAGGCTGGGACACGGGCTGTCGAACCCGGAACGGGCCCATCGCCTCGCGGTTTCCCTCGGCCGGACCGTTCCGCCGGTGGAGACCACAGGGTGCACGCTCTGCCGCGGTGCCTTCGATCGTTGGGAGACCTGGATCCCGCGCGCCGTGCGCGCCGCGGAAGGGGTCGAGTGGCAGCGGTTCGCCTGTGGTTCTCGCTGGGACCCGGAGATCCTGGCCCGCGAGGAAACCCTCTGGGTCGATGTCGGAACCTCCCATGGCGAGAGCGCCCGCGGCGCGTTCAATCGGGAATGGGGAAAACGGCTCGAGACGGCCACAGGGACCCTCGGGGGACCGACCGATCCCGAGATCGTCTTCCTCGCCGACCTCCCCGTCGGCCGGGTCGAGGTGACGCTCCAGCCCCTCTATGTCCGCGGCCGCTACCGCAAGCTCGACCGGACGATCCCCCAGACTCGCTGGCCCTGCCGGCGC
Source organism: Thermoplasmata archaeon (assembly GCA_022749905.1). Lineage (GTDB taxonomy): Archaea > Thermoplasmatota > Thermoplasmata > Lutacidiplasmatales > UBA184 > Lutacidiplasma. The sequence continues at coordinate 20,240 of JAKIWU010000002.1, read as the reverse complement.
TGCGGCGGGATCGGATGCGACACGTGCGCCGGCACCGGAAAGACCTACCCGACGAGCGTCGAGGAGATCGTCGCCGCCCCGTTCCTCGATGCGACGCACGGGGAGGGCACCCGCTTCCACGGGATGGGGCGGGAGGACATCGACGCCCGCATGCTCGGGCGCGGGCGCCCGTTCGTCCTCGAGATCCGCCGGCCGAAGGTCCGATCGATCGACGTCGCCGCTCTCGCCCGCTCGGTGGCGGAGCGTTCCGAGGGGAAGGTCGAGTTCCTCGAGGCCAGGGCTGCGGGAAGCGCGGACGTGGTCCGGGTGAAGGAGGCGTCGCCGTCGAAGAGCTACCGCGTCGAGTTCTCCGTCGAAGCGCCCGTGGAAAAGATTAAGGAGGCCGTGTCGTTCGCCGCGAGCCGAGCGATCGCCCAGCGCACGCCGACGCGCGTCGCGCACCGTCGGTCCGACCTCGTCCGCGAGCGTCGGATCCTCGATGCCCGCGTCGTCGCGGCGTCGAGCGGGCGGTTCACGCTCGACCTGCGCGCCGAAGCGGGCACGTACATCAAGGAGTGGGTGGAAGGGGATGGCGGACGGACCGAGCCGAGCCTCGCCGGCACTCTGGGGGCCCCCGTGAAGGTCGAGGCGCTCGACGTGCTCGAGATCCACGACGAGGAGTGAGGGCGATGGTCAAGAGTTCCAAGGGATTCCGGTCGAGGAGCCGCGGCACGTTCACGAAAGAGGTCCGCGACCGCGGGATGCCCCCCGTCACCCGCTTCCTGAAGACGTTCGAGGTCGGCGCCAAGGTGATCGTGCGCCTCGAGGCGTCCGACCCGCACGGCCAGCCCCACCCGCGCTACCAGGGGCGGGTCTGCACCGTCGTCGCGCGCCAGGGACGCTCCTACCGGATCGAGTTCCTCGACGGCGGGAAGAGAAAGGAGCTCATCGCCCACCCGATCCACCTCATCGCCGCCGGTCAGACCCCGAAGGGAGGTACGTAGGTGCCCGAACCCGTCCCGCTCTCGGAGGTGAAGCGGCTCTTGAGCGAGGAGGCCGCCCGGCGGACGCTCCCGAGGGAGGCGATGCTTGCCCAGCAGCACGCGGAGCTCTTCGCGCGCCTCACGCCGGAGGGGACCGCGAAGCTCGTCGGGGAGCTCAAGACGCTGCCGTTCGTGGACACCGGGCTCGCGATCAAGATCGCCGACGTGCTGCCCCAGTATCCCGAGGAGGTCCGGCTGCTCCTGTCGAAGGAGCGCGTCGTCCTCGACGAGGCGCAGCTCACCCAGCTGCTGGAGATCGTCGCCCACCACCGATGAACCGGGGGGATCGCCCACGGAGCGCCACGCGTACATCTTGGACTTCCTGCCGGCCGGCCGCTCGACCGAGCACGGCTTCCAGAGGGGCCCGATCGCCCTCGCGCTCGGTCCGAGCGAGCTGAAGCTCCTCGAGATCGTCGCGCGACCGGGAGCCCAGCTCGCGCCGGGGGCCCGGATCGCCCTCGTGGCCGCGCCGGGAGAACCCGCGCCGTCCATCGATCACGTGCGGCGAAGGATCGGGTACGACGAGCTCAGCACGACCGCCCGGGACGCGCTCGGCGATGCGCTCGCCGCGGCCGTGCTCGAGGAGCCCGCGCGCTATCTCAAGTTCGTGAACGAATCACCGTCGGTCTCGCGGAAGTTCCACCTGCTCGAGCTCCTGCCGGGGATCGGGAAGAAGACCATGCTCGCGATCGTCGAGGAGCGCCGTCGCGCTCCGTTCGCGAGTTTCCGGGAGATGGAGGATCGCTTGCACCTGAAGAGTCCCGAGCGGCTCATCGCGGCCCGGATCGAACAGGAGATGCGCGGTGTCGAGGACAAGTACCGGCTCTTCGTCCCCGCCTGAGATCCGGCCCCCGGCCGTCCCGTCCGGGCCCGAGGCGATCCTCGACCAGTTCCAAGCCCTCGGGATCCGGCCCTCGCGGCGCCTCGGGCAATCGTTCCTTGCCGACCCGTTCGTCGCGGATGCCGAAGCCGCACTGCTCGAGATCGCCCCGGGGGAGCCGCTCCTCGAGATCGGCGGCGGCCTCGGGATCCTCACGGAGGCAGTGCTGCGACGCGGGCTCGGACCGCTCACGATCCTCGAGACCGACCCTCGACTTGCCCGGTACCTCGCACGGACGTTCGCAGGACGAGCGACCATCCTCGAGGCCGATGCACGGACCTATCCCCTCACGGCGATCCGCGCTGCGATCGGAAACCTCCCGTACGCGGTGGCCACCCCGATCCTGCTCCGCCTGTTCGCCGCAAGGATCCCACGCGTCGTCGCGATGGTCCAGAACGAGGTCGCCGAGCGGCTCGCTGCGACACCCGGCGGACGTTCGTACGGACGCCTCACGATCGCCGCGGCGCTCTACGGTACGGTCGAGGCGTTCCGGAAGGTCCCTCCGACCTCCTTCGTTCCGCCCCCCGCGGTCGAGAGCCGCATCGTCGCGTTCACGGCCCGACCCGGACCCCTCCCGGTCCGTTCGGTCCCGCAACTCGAGCGGGCCGTCCGGATCCTCTTCTCGAGCCGGCGGAAGCAGCTCGGCAACCTCCTTCCGAGGCTGACGGCCCAACCCGGGGCCGTGGCTGCGGCGGCGGGCTGGGCTTCGGATTGGTCGACGCTGCGGCCGGAGGACCTGCCCCCGGACGCGTACTTCCGGCTCTCGGACACGATCACCGGCGCGTCGGAGGGCCTGCCGAAGCCCCGGGGGATTCGCCCCCGGGGCGGAAAGGGTTCGGTTCCCGATCGTTCGGCCTAGCGCTTCCGCCTCTCCCGAACCAGGGCGACACCCAGGAAGGCGACCGCGATCCCCGCGACGATCGCCGCGAGGAGCGCAGGCGACAGCGGGCTCGAGACGCCCTTGGCGTGTGTCGGCGTGGACGTCGCCGGAGGGGTCGTGTTCGGCGGCGTGGTCTTGGGCGGTGTGTTCGCGGGCGGTGGATTCGTCGTCGGGGTCGGCGTCGCGAGCGGGTTCTGGATCGGCGGGAGGGCCGGCGTCACGGGCTTCTCCGGCGTCGGCGTCGCAGTGATCGCCGTCCCAGCCCGGCTCGGCGCGATCGGGGCCGTCGAGAGAGGCGTGCCGCTCGCGCTGTCCGCCGCCGTGGCCACGGGGAATCCGTTCGAGCCGACGATCGCACGCGTCGAGACCCCGGCGCTCGTGGCGACGGGCATCGCGCTGTCGAGCGCGGTGGCCGGCCGGAGCGCCGAGGGCGGCGCGGGCGTCGACGACGGCAGGACCACGAGTCCGTCCCACAGGAGGTACGCGCTACTCGGTGCGCCGTTCGCCGTCGCGGCGATCGTGTATCCGGTCTCCTCGGTGCCGTTCGGGAAGATGACGCTCTCCGAGCCCACCACCGCGAACGAGAAGGCGATCGTCGCCGTGGTATTGAGGGAGCTCACGCCCGAGTTCGCGGAGCTCGCGTTCGTCTTGCCTGCGGTCCACGCCGAGGCGGTCTGGTAGGCGGACCAACCGATCACCGTCGCGTTGGTGGTCGAGTTCCAGGTCTTGCCGACGGAGAGGGGGGCCTTCGAAAGCGTGAGCGCCGGGCTGAACGTCATGTTCACCGCGGTCGCGACCCACGCGAGTGCGACGTACGCCGCGCTCCCGTAGCTCACCGTCGTCGTGCCGTTCGCGTTCCCCACGTAGCTCGGCCACTGGTAGGCGATCGTGGTCGTGTTGTAGCCGGTCCACGAGCGCACCTGCTCGTTCGCCAGCGAGAGCGAGCCGTTGACGAGCGTGTAGTTCGAGTACGCCGCTGCGACCGAAATCACGATCGCCGAGGCGTAGTAGAACTCCGTCATGTTGACGAGGGGGAGCGCGCTGCCGGCCGCGTAGGTGCCCGCCTTCGGGAGATCGCCGGCGACGACGATCACGCCGGTGTTCTCCGCGACCGCGATGGCGATCGTGCGGATGTACCGGGTTCCCGGTGTCGGCGCGGTCGCGTTCACGATCGCGTACGAGGCGTAGAGCGAGTGGTAGGTGACGGCCTCCGCGACGAAGGCGCCGGCGGAGCTCAGGTTCCCCTTCGTGAGGTTGATCTGATCGGCATACGCGCCGACGTACTGGGACGTGTAGGTCGCGTTGCTGAACGCCCCCCAAGCCCAGACTCCTGTGGACGCTGTCGAGGCGGTCCCGAGCGGAGCCACTCCCGCGTGGACCGGGGCCGCACTCGCGGCCGGTACGAGCGCGAGGGCGAGGACTGCGATCGCGAGACTCGTCCCGGCGAGGGGATGCCGGGTGACGAGGCTCCACGGGGTTCGTTCGGCGAACTCGGGGCGCTCCGTTCGATTCTTACGAGGCATGCGGCCACCTACCGATACCTATCGGCGAGGGGGTGATGCCCGAGGGCGCAGGACTCGAACGGTCGAATCCTACGGGGGGCTTTATCTAGGCTGACACCGACCGACAGGTGTGTACCCTCCGCCGGGCGTGGAGGATCCGATCTCGGCGATCTTCGACCTCTCCGACCGGGTCGCCGCGATGGCGCCGACGATGCGCCGGATGTACCGCTACACCGCGACCGTCGTGGTCCTGTTCCTCCTCATCATGGTCATCCTGCTCTTCGTGGGGCTCGCGAGCAATCTCGGCTTCGCGGTCCTCGCGTTGGTCGCCATCGTGTTCGGGGGCCTCGCGCTGAGCCTCCTCCGCGAGACCGACCGGTTCTACGCGTCCTATCTCCAACGCCACCGCGCGATCAAGCTCCTCCAGGACGCCGACCCGACCCCGAAGATCCCGAAGGGGAGGACCCCTGTCGAGAGGCTTGCCCGGTATCTCGCGCAATCGAATCGGAGGATCGGCGAGTTCCTGCAGAGCCACCCCGAGGCGCTCCGCTATCGGGTCCGGCTCGGGGGTCAGGGGACGAGCCACGCCTTCGACCTCATGATCCTCGCGCCCGCATCGCTCGCGCACAAGTGGATGCGGATCGGCGACCCCGGGTTCGCCGTCCTCGCGCGGGTCGGCCCGGACGCGCCGACAATCACCGTCGTCGACCCGTTCGGCCCAGAGCTGAAGCTCCTCTTCCGGCGACTTCCCGGCCGCCTCACTCGGGCGATCCTGCTCCGGGTGCACCCCGAGACGATCCCGGAGTCCGTCTACGAGTACCTCGTGGGCCACCCGGTCGAGCTCCCGTCGGGCCCGGTCTCGCTCGAGATCGTCAGCGAGCAGACCGATGGCACGTACGATTTCGTCCCCCACGTGCTGGGGATCCCGTAGCGGGTACGGGAGGACGCACCGCGGGGGGGCGGGGCATCGGAGTGGCGAACCGGCACTATCGGGGGTACCGGGTCTACGCCTACATCGCGCTCGCGCGCCTGTTCCACGCCCTCGACCTCGACATTCAGCAGCCGGATCTTCTGGATCGGGCACCGGACCGAATCGCTGCATCGCGGGAACGCGTCTCGAAGGAGGAGGTCCTGCACGCGATCCGATCCAACTCCCACATGACCGACAAGGTCCTCGACTACCTCGAGGGCGCAGGGTTCGCGTCGATCGTCAGGGATGATCGAGGGTACGATATTCGCATCACCCCGAAGGGCGTCGAGCACCTGCGCAAGTACCACGCGTTCTATCGCGAACTCTACGCTCGAGAGCTCGAAGGGCACTACCGGTACATGGGAACACCGGACTGGCTGCGCTGAACTCGAAGAGTTCGGGTGCCCTTACTTGCGGGCCAACACCAGAACGCATTCCGCGGGGATCGCGAGTCCTTGCGGCGTTTGCCACGGCTCGAGGTTCTTCCGGGTCTTGCGAAGGACCTCCTCCTGAACCGGGAGCTCTTCCTCGCGCAACGAGTGTCCAATGGGAGTGCCGTCGAGGACCGCCTTCAGATAGTGGTCCGCGTCCGCGAACACCATGGAATGCCGGACCCGTTCTTCGGCTGCGCTTCCGAATCCGGCAGCCTTGAGAAATTCGACCATCTCGCCGGGCCCCCCGGTCTCGTACGGAGTGGGGATGTACCCGGTCTCGTCCGGCTCCGCATGCTCGAGCATCGGCCCGATGATCGCATGGAGGAAGGGCACCTTGTCCCCCGTACTCCACACGGCAAGCGCCGCCCGGCCGCCCGGCTTGAGCACGCGGCAGGTTTCCCGGGCCGCCTTCTCCGGATCCGTGAAGATCTGGAATCCGAAGCAACTGACGGCTGCGTCAAACATGGCGTCCGGAAACGTCAACGCCGAACAATCCATGGCGCGGAACTCCGCATTGTGCACGCCCTGAGCCTTCGCGCTCCGCTCGGCGATCGAGACCATCTTCTCGGACAGGTCCACACCCACGACCGCACCGGATGGAGCGATGCGCTCCGCGATCGTGATCGCCGGCTCGCCGGGGCCCGTCCCGAGATCCAGAACCTTCTCGCCAGGGCGAGGATTCAGCCGCGCCACGAGATCGGAGCGAAACGGCTCGAGGTTCCGCATGAGCGCCACGTAGGCTTCCGCGCTCTCGTTCCAGCTCGTTCGGGTGTACTCCCGGTAGTATTCTTCGGTGTACTTCCAGGGCATGGTCTCGCAACCGACGACGGGTCCCCGCTACTTCTATCCTTTCCGAGGAAGGGTTCTCGGCGCGTCGCGGGGCCGGACTAGCGCGGCTCGAGCCGGCGCGTGGACCGGATTCCGAAGCCGAGGTCCATTTAGACGGAGCTCGAAGCGGAACTGATTCCTGCACACCAGAACGAACGAAGCTTCAGTTACGTCTATATAGAAGGGCTGGATTCCCGTTGACGGTGACACCATGCTACAGGGGACCCCCATACTCGTTCTGAAGGAAGGCACCGAGCGCGACCGCGGCAAGAGCGCGACCCAGAGCAACATCGCCGCGGCCCGTGCGATCGCGGATGCCGTGCGATCGACCCTCGGTCCGAGAGGCATGGACAAGATGCTCGTGGACTCGATGGGCGACATCACGATCACGAACGACGGTGTCACGATCCTCAAGGACGTCGACGTCGAGCATCCCGCCGCGAAGATGCTCGTCGAGGTCGCGAAGACTCAGGACCAGCAGTGCGGCGACGGCACGACCACAGCGGTCGTCCTCGCCGGGGAGCTCCTGAAGCGTGCGGAGTACCTCCTCGAGCAGAACATCCACCCGACGGTTATCACCCGGGGCTACCAGATCGCCCTCGCCGAGGGCCAGCGCCTCCTCGAGAAGGAGATCGCGACCCCTGTCAAGGCAGACGACGAACCAATGCTCATCAATTGCGCCACGACCGCCATGGGCTCCAAGGGCGTCTTCGGCTCCCGCGAGGAACTCGCGAAGATCGCGGTCCACGCTGTGCTGCGGATCGTCGAACATCGGGGGGACCGGACGGTCGCGGACGTCGACCAGATCAAGGTCGAGAAGCGGCACGGCGGCACGATCGCGGACACCGAGCTCATCGAGGGAATCCTCCTCGACAAGGAGCGGGGTCACCCGAGGATGCCGAGGCTCGTGAAGGGCGCGAAGATCGCGCTCCTGAACTCCGCCCTCGAGATCAAGAAGACCGAGATCGAGAGCAAGATCAACATCAAGAACGCGAACCAGATCCAGAGCTTCCTCGACGAGGAAGACCGGACCTTCCGCAAGATGGTCGAGCAGGTGAAGGCGGCCGGCGCGAACGTCCTCATCTGCCAGAAGGGGATCGACGACGTCGTCCTCCACTACCTCGCGAAGGAGGGCATCTTCGCCGTGAAGCAGGTGAAGGAGTCCGACCTCCAGAAGCTCTCTCGCGCGACCGGCGCGAAGATCGTGACCGGCCTCAAGGAGCTCTCCGCCGCGGACCTCGGCGAGGCCCAGGCGGTCGAGGAGAAGAAGGTCGGCGACGACGACATGACGTTCGTCACCGGCTGCAAGAACCCGCGGTCGGTCTCGATCCTCATCCGCGGCGGCACGGAGCACGTCACCCAGGAAGTGGAGCGCTCGCTCCACGACGCTCTCAAGGTCGTCGCGAGCGTCCTCGAGGACGGGGTCGTCTGCCCCGGCGGTGGCGCCACCGAGATCGACCTCGCGGTCAAGCTGCGGAAGTTCGCTCCCTCCGTGGGCGGCCGGGAGCAGCTTGCGGTCGAAGCGTTCGCCCAGTCGCTCGAGGCGGTGCCGTGGGCGCTCGCGGAGAACGGCGGCTACGACTCGATCAACACGCTTATCGAGCTTCGCGGGGCCCACGATGGCCCGAACGCGAACCGGAACGTCGGGGTCAACCTCGCGGACGGGAAGGCGGCCGACATGTGGAAGCTCCATGTCGTCGAGCCGGCGCGCGTCAAGCGGCAGGCACTCTCCTCCGCGGTCGGCGTCGCGACGATGGTCCTGCGGATCGACGACATCATCGCGTCGAAGAAGAGCTCGCCGAGCCCTGGTGGGCCGGGCGGCCACGATCACTAGCGCACGGACCGCCCACCAGCGCACCTCCCTCGGAGCGCGCCTCGCGCTGAGCGAAGCCTTCAAATCACGGGCCGGGTAGGCGCGTCCCGCGATGCGGACGAAGCCGGTCGAGGGCGTGCTCCGCCTCGACGTGGTCACGCTCGACCCGCGGCCGGCGCTCTATCTCGCGTACGACGGACTCGCTGGACTTTCCCAGCGGCCGATGCTGCGCGACATGGTCGAGGAACTCCACCGCCAGGGACCGGAGACGCTCAAGGCGTTCGTCGACGCGCTCCGCAAGCGCCACTCGGGCCAGGTCCACGTCTACTTCGCCGACTACGTGAGCTACGGGATCGGCGGCGGCGACGCGACGAGCGAGTTCTTCTTCGGAACGTTCCTCGTGCTCCACCAACCGGCGAAAGGCACGGAGCCCGAGGCGCTCCTCCTCCAGCGGCCCGGTGGCACCGAGCAGTTTCCGCTCGACGGCACGACGAACTAGGCCGGGCGTCCTCGTCGTCGGCAGGTTTTTCCGTCCGCCTCCTCCCTCGGGGGACCGATGGGCGAGGAGCCGCCGCTCGTCCGGGAGCGGATCGAGAAGGCCGAGCGGATGCGATCCGCCGGCCGCGAACCGTACCCTTGGGAGTACCCGGGCCGCGTCGAGTCCTCGGAGGTCGTCCGTGCGCTTTCGGGCGTCGCGCCGGGCGAGGCTGCCCAGACCGGACCCGTTCGGGTCGCCGGGCGCCTTCGCGCGGTGCGGGCCCACGGCAAGACGGCGTTCCTCGACATCGATGACCGGGCAGGCTCCCTGCAGCTCTTCGCGCGGGTCGACGAGCTGGGGGAGGCCGAGCTCACGCGCATCCTCGCCGAGCTCGATCCGGGGGACATCGTCGGGGCCGAAGGCGTCCCGGTGGTCACGCGACGCGGCGAACCGTCCGTCCGCGTCACCTCGGTCGTGATCCTCACCAAGGCGCTCCATCCTCCACCGGAGAAGTACCACGGGCTCCAGGATCCCGAGGAGCGGATCCGACGCCGGTACGTCGACCTGCTCGCGTCTTCGGAAAGCCGGAACCGGTTCCGCGCCCGCTCGCTCCTCGTCCGTTGCCTCCGCCGCTTCCTCGACGACGAGGGATTCCTCGAGGTCGAGACCGCGGTGCTCGCCCCGACCGCGAGCGGCGCCGCGGCCCAGCCGTTCACGACGCGGTCGAACTTCCTCGACCGGGATCTCCAGCTGCGCATCGCCCTCGAGCTCCCGCTCAAGCGCCTCCTCGTCGGCGGCCTCGAGCGCGTCTACGAGATCGGCCACGTGTTCCGCAACGAGGACCTCGACTCGATCCATGCGCCCGAGTTCACCATGCTCGAGCTCTACTGGGCCTATGCCGACTACCGGGACATGCAGGGTCTCGTCGAGCGCGCCTATCTGTGCGTGGCCGAGGAGGCCGCCCGACTCCTACCCGATGTCCCCGCGGCGCGCGAGGCGCCCCTTCACTTCCGGCCCCCCTTCCCTCGGCTCGACTTCGTCGCGGCGCTCGAGGAGAGGAGCGGGATCGCCGACCTCCTGGGGAAGAGTCGCACGGAACTCCGGGACCTCGCCCGTGCGGCGGGAGCGACCGTACCGGACGACTCCCCGGCAGGGAAGTTCCTCGACAAGCTGTTCGAGCGGTACGTCGAGCCCACGATCGACCGCCCGACGTTCGTCGTCGACTTCCCCGAGGCGACCACGCCTCTCGCAAAGCGGCACCGCACCCTTCCCGGTCGGGTCGAGCGATTCGAGCTCTACGACCGCGGGCTCGAGCTCGGCAATGCCTACACCGAGCTCAACGATCCGCTCGAGCAGGAACGACGCTTCCTCGGCCAGCTCTCCTCACGGACCGACGACCATTACCCCCTCGACACCGACTTCCTCGAGGCCCTGCGCTACGGGATGCCCCCTGCTTCGGGACTCGGGATCGGCATCGACCGGATGGTGATGGCCCTCACCGGCGCGGCCTCCATCAAGGACGTGATCCTGTTCCTGCCGGTCCGGGACCGCTCGCCCTAAGGCGGCCGAGGCGGAGCATCTCCCTCTCGCCCTGTCCCGCGATCGGGCCGGCGAGCTCGGGAACCCCGTCGCGGCGAGGGGCGTTGCTTCCGAACGGCCCTACTTGCCCGCTGGCGCAGCGTCCTCGTCCCACGGGGCGGCCGGTTCGGGCGGCGCCCGGGCCGGCGCGCCACCCCGGCCGCCCGGCCTCCGGAGCGCGAGGACGACCGCGAGGGCACCGAGGGCGAGGAGCGCGCCGAGGAGTCCGATCTCGACCCATTGGGCGTTCGTCGCGAACGGTGCCGCGGCGGCTTGGACGGTCACCTCGAACGGGGTGCTCGGGGACGTCGCGGTGACGCCGTTCGAATCCGTGATGCGCGCGGACACCGCGTAGCTCCCGGGAGCCGTCGGCGAACAGGTCACGGTGGTCGCGTTCGCCCCCGACGGAGTGCAGCCCGCAGGCAGGCCGCTCCACGTGATCGTGTCGCCTCCCGAGCCGGGCGTCACCGCGAGGGTGAAGGTGACCGACGCCCCCGATGCTACGGTCGCCACCCCGCTTCCGGAGTGGTCCGTCGCCGTGAGGCCCGTCGCCGTCGGGGTCCGCGACACGACAAGACCCGTCGCAAAGGACGTGGTCACGGTCGCTCCCGCCGCGTCGCGCAGCGTTACGGTCGGGGTGAAACGTCCGGCGCCTGTCACGGTACACGAGACGGACGCCGTGTTCGAAGCGACGCAGCCCATCGGGAGCCCGCTCCACGCGAACGTCGTTCCCCCCGATCCTCCCGAGACCGAGACCGCGAGGGTCAGCGGCGCGCCGACGTCGAGGGCGCCTGACGAGGCCGTCAGGGTCGACGCCGCGAGCGCCGGCGAGACGATCAGCGTCGCGACAGGGCTCGTCGCGGAGCCACCGTTGGAATCGGTGACCACGGCGTGCACGGCGTAGGTCCCGAGGCCACTCGGGGAGCAGGAGACCTCCACCGCGGCAGTACCGGACGGCGAGCAGCCGCCCGGGAGACCGGTCCAGGCGATCGTGGCGCCCCCGGAGCCGAGCGTCGCCGCCAGGGAGAAGGTGACCTTCTGACCGGCGTCCGCGATCAGGGTCGGGTCCATCGAGTCGTTCGCGACGGTCAGGGCGCCCGCCGTCGGCATCGGGGAGACCACGATCGATCCCGTGAGCGTCCCGCCCGCAGCTTGGCCGTTCGCGTCCCGGATCGTGATCACGGGCGTGAAGGATCCTGCGGTGGAGACGATGCAGGTGAGGCTCGCGACGCTGCCGGCAGCGCACCCCGTCGGGAGTCCGGTCCACCGGTACGTCTCCCCACCGGAGCCCCCCGAGAACTGGACGGCGAGCGTGAGGCTCATCCCAACGTCGAGGAGCGTGGACGACGCCGTGACGACCGGCGCCGACAGGGCCGAGGAGATGGTAAGGCTCGTCGTCGGAGAGGTCGCGCTGCCTCCGTTCGAGTCGGTGATGGTCGCGTGGACCGAGAAGAGACCGACGGCGCTCGGCGAACAGCTCACGGAGGACACGTCCGGACCCGAAGGCGTGCAGCCTGTGGGGAGACCCGACCAAACGATCGTGTCACCACCGGCGCCGACCGTGGACACGAGGGTGAACGCCACCGCCTGACCCGCGTCGATCGCGTCGACCGAGGCCGCCGTGCTGTTCGTGACCGTCAGAGCGGATGCCGTCGGCATGGCGGAGACCACGATCGATCCGGCGAGCGAGCCGCCCGTGGATTGCCCGTTCGAGTCCCGGATCGTGATCGCGGGCGTGAACGTGCCGAAACCCGTGACGCTGCAGGTGAGGCTCGCGACGCTTCCGGCGGTGCACCCCGTCGGCAGGCCGCTCCAGCGGTACGACTCTCCGCCGGACCCACCGGAGATCTGGACGACGAGCGTGAGGCTCATTCCGACATCCAGACGGGTGGAGGACGCGGACACGACCGCGGTCGAGAGGGCTGAGGAGATCGCGAGGCTGGCCGAGGGAGAGGTCGCGCTCCCGCCGTTCGAGTCGGAGATGGTCGCCTGGACCGAGAACGAGCCGATCCCACTCGGCGCGCAGCTCACGATGGATACGTCCGGACCCAACGGCGTGCAGCCGGTCGGCAGGCCACTCCAGCTGATCGTGTCGCCGCCGGAGCCGATGGTGGATGTGAGGGTAAAGGTGACCGGCTCTCCGGCGTCGATCGAGTCCGTCGGGGCGGCCGTGGCGTTCGTAACGGTCAGCGCGGTGGCTGTGGGAGCCGCCGAGACCACGATCACACCCGGGTAGCTCTCGGTGAAGGTCCCGCCGTTCGAGTCGCGGACCGTCACGGAGGGGGAGTACGTCCCAACCTCCGTCGAAGGAACCACGCAGGTGAGTACGGGTGCCGAGGCCTTGCAGGCCGCCGGAACGCCGGACCAAGCGTAGCTATTGGTACCCGTTCCGCCGGAGGGCGAGATCCCGAGCGAGAGCGTCTGCCCCACGTCGAGCGCGGCGGTGTTTGCGACGATGCCGGTCGCAGTTACGGCAGGGAACACGACGAGGGAGAGGGGCGCGGAGGTGACCGTGTACCCCGTCGCGTCGATGTTCTGGGCGTAGGTGAGCCACGTGCCGACGTCTTGGTTGGTCAAAATGCAGCGCATGAGCTGCGTGATCCCGGTGGTGTTGACGATGGCGCATCCGTACGGCAGGTTGTACCACTTGAAGGTCAGCGGGCCCCACCCCTGGAACCCCGTGACCTCGAAGTACACCTTCTGGCCGACGTCGGCGGTGGACGCCGATCCGTTCAGGAAAACGACCGGGTCGGGGGCCACGTTGAGGTTGTTGAGCCAGTAGCTCGTCGGGTAGGAGTTGTAGCTCGGGTAGCCGCTCGAGTCAAAGACCGTGACCATCGGGTCGTAGTACGACCCGTAGACCATCGAGCTGCCATACTGCTGATAGCCGAGATACTGCACCAAGCACGAGAACGACGTGGACTGTGGCGACGCGGGGGCGCACCCCTGGGGAAGCCCCTCCCATTCGAAGCTGTAGGTCCCGAAGCCACCACCGGTCGCACCCACGGAGAAGGTCACCGACTGACCGAGATCGATGTACGTCGGCGAGAACCCTGGGCCTTGGGCGTGGATGTCCTGGGCCAACGCCCACGACGTCGACTTCCAGTAGTACATGCTTCCGGCTCCGTTGGCGCCGAAATTGTAGAAGTACGACTCTCCTCCCGCCGTCACGGTGTAGCCATCGGCCACGTCGTACGTGCCGGCGCCCCAGGCATCGTAGGTGCCGAGTCCCGTGTAGTAGGATTGACACTCGTAGGTGCTACAGATGTACCAGTGACCGGCTTGGAAGAGCGCCGTCGTCGCCAAAATGTACCCGAAGAAGGCGGCGTACCCTGATCCGCCGGACATGATCACGCCGGAGTCGGCCCCATCGTAGGTGAAGATCATGCCCGCAGCTCGGTTCGGGATCCCCGCAGCGCAGCTCGATTGACCGGGGCCACCGCACACACCCACTTCGGACCACCCCGAAAACAGGTCCGTCATGACCCAGGTATCCTGGTAGGTGGCGGAGCCATTCCCGCCACCGAACAGCACGATCTCGCGATCGTACTGATCCCACGCCATTCCCGGGAGGGCGCGCGGGCCGGGGGCGGTCGGTCCGAGGAAGCCGGTGTAGTTCGTCCAATATCCGTACTTGGAGGAGCTTACGACGAACGCCCACGTATCGTGCTGATACGAAAAGAAGGTGCGTCCCCCGTATCCCCCGAAGAGGATCATGTAGCCCGTTGCCTGGTCGTAGGCCATCCCGGCTCCCTCCCGCGGGGCGGGGGGATGGACCCCGAAGGCGCACGGATCGCCGCAGATGTAGAACCAGTTCCCGGCCTGGAACCCCCAGGTTGTGTTCTCGAGGGAGCCATAGTACGAGCCCCCGAAGAGGAGCACGAAGCCCCCCGTCGGGTCGTACTGCATGCTCGCGAACTCGTGCGTGTAGGGACTCGTGGTGGGGAAGAGCTGGGTCCAGACCCCTCCATCGAACTTCCAGGTCTGCGTGCTCCACGTTCCGTGTACCGGGTCATACCCCCCGTAGTACAGGACGTAACCGTCGGCGGTGTCGTAGACCATCGAGCCTCCTTCGAGGGCCCCAGGTCCTTGGCTCGCGGGCGGTGTCACGATCGCCCATGCGCCCCCGGTGAACGACCACTCGAGGTCCGCGGGGACGTACTCGCCGTGGGTCCCCGCGACGATGAGGAGATAGCCATCTCCGCTCGAGAAGTCGTAGGTGAGTGCCTCCCCGCTCCGGCCGTCCGGGAACGTGGTAGGCGCGAGCTTCGTCCAGACTCCTGCGAGATACTTCCAGGTGTCGCTGAGCTGATCGCTCGTGCTGTTCCTTCCCCCGAAGAGGATCGCGTACCCGTCAGTGAAATCGAAGGCGAACGCCGCTTCGTCACGGGCCGTGGGGGCCTTGCCCGCGGGGCAGAGCCCGAGCGCCGCCGTGCCGCACAAGGAAGGCGTCGGAACCTGAACCCACCCTTTCGTCCAATTGTATTGCCACGTGTCCCCGCAATAGACGCCCGCGACGCAACCGACCCCGTCCGAGCCTCCGAAGAGCACGAGGTGCCCGTCCGCCGAGTCGAAGATCATCGAGGGTGCGACCTTGGGATAGGGGGAATGCGGGCGAGTCTGGTTGGTCCACGAATCGAACCAGAAGTACCAGGTTTCGTTGCAGACGGGAGCCGCTCCCGTGGGCGTGATGCCCGAGCACTTGAAGGAGTTGCCGCCGAAGAGGACATCAGCCGAGGAGATGGAATGGCTCACCGGGTCGTACGTCGCGTTCGGGTCGTAGACGAAGGCGAACCCCCAGCGAGGGGGAGGAGCGTTCGTGTGCAGCTGGGTCCAGGCTCCGCCCGTGAAGAGCCACGTGTCATTGAGCAGCCCTCCCGTTCCCGGGGTGTAGCCCCCGAACAGCGCCACCGCATTGTCCCAGCCGCTCCACGCGAGGCCCGAGGAGTCGCGGCCTTCGGGCGCCGTGAGCGGGGACAACTCGGTCCAGACTCCGCTCTTGTACGTCCAGGTATCGCCGGAGTATACTCCGAAGACGTTCGACCCCCCGAACAGGAGGACGTAGCCGTCCGCGTAGTCCCATGTCATTGCATAGTTGATGTATTCGCGCGTCGACGGGACCCCAAGAGGGTGCCAGTGGAGGTTCCCGGCAGGAGATGTTCCCGCGAGCGGAGCCGCTGCGGGGCCCGAGCCGTGTCCACCGGAACCTGATCCGCAGTTCACCGTGCCAGGCGAGCTGGTCGACGGCGCACACCCGAGAGAGGTTCCTCGCGCCGGTCCGCCCCCTTGCCCGAGCGATGCTTCCGCCGCAGAGATTTGAGCGCTGGATTGGTAGTTGGCCGGGTTCCCGGCGTTCGGGACGAGCCCTCCGGACGGCGCTGCGTGGAACGGCGAGGAGGAGCCGCCCGCCTCGATCGGCGGGAGGAGCGTACCCGAAGCGGGGTGGGCGAAGCTGATGGGACCGGAGGACGAGAGGAGAAAGAGCGCGACGACCACGAATGCGCCGAGTCCGGCCCATCCAGCGAGCCGGGGCCGAGACGTCGGCCCGACGGCGCGTTCTGTCGGCGATTCTTCGTTGCTCTCGCGATTGTTTGCACTCACAGTGGATCTCCTACTCGTTGGATGAACGGGCCAGCGAGGCGCCGATACGTGGTCCACTCTAAAAAACCGCCGAAATTTCGGGCCACCTCGAGCTAGCGCCGGAAGCAGGGTGAGTGCGCCGGCGGCTCTCCGCGCGAATCTCGTCACGATGGGGGAGTAGGAACCGAGCACCACCAGGCACGGAAACTCCCGGCCGATCAAGGGAAAGCCTTGAACGAGGGCTCTAGGCAGCCAAAGGAGCGTTCGCGCTAACGTTAATAGCTAGACGCCAAGTGGCCGACCTCTTGACGGCCGCTTCCTCCCTTGCGGCCCTAGGCGGGAGTTTGTCGGGTAGCGACGTCGAGCCGCCTCAACCCCCCGCGCTCGGGCTGACCCGATTCGAGCGGGCACGCATCCTCGGAGCGCGAGCTCTGCAGATCTCGCTGGGAGCCCCGATTTTGATGGAGGTCGCTCCGACCCTCGTCGACCCGGTGGAAATCGCAGAACTTGAGTTCGGTGCCGGCGTGATCCCGATCACGGTTCGGAGGGGCCCCGCCCGATAGGGCGGCCCTGAGATCTTCCGACCCGATCTCGCGCGCCCTCCCCGAAGCCCCTCCATCAAATCCCGTCCAGAACCCCCGCCCCCACACGCCCACGAGCCGGTTTGGCATCGTTCGGAGTCCGCGCTTCAGCTGGGGGCCCGCTCCGTCGGTGTTCTGGACAGACCCTTATCACGTAGGAGCCGGTCGAACTGCGGGGGCAGAACGCATCGGTGCGGAGGTCCATCTTACTCGGTGGCATCATCGCTGCTGTGGCAACCCTCTGCCTTCTCCCCGCGCCCTCGCCATCGTCGGCCGTGATCCCCGAGGCACCCGTCGGAGGCGCCCACCTCGGGATCTCCGCGGTGGATCCGCTCGGCCTCGGGAGCCTCCCCGCGTTCCCTGCCTCCGCCAACTGGCCGACCTACGACCACGGCGTCGGGCGTCTCGGCGCGAACCCGAATGAGACGATCCTCGGCAGCGTGAACGCGGCCAATCTGCATTTGGAATGGGCCTCGAACACCACCGGACCGATCGAAAGCTCGCTCGCGATCGCCAACGGAGTCGTCTATACGGGCGCCTGGGACGCGAGGGGTGTCTACGCGTTCGACGCCGGCACGGGCGCCTTCCTCTGGAACGTCTCCGCCGGGGGCGGCTGGCGTCCCGGAGCTCCTGCGATCGCGGGGCATGGCGTTTGCACCCAAGGTTTCAGCTCCGACTACCAGACGGCCTGGACCGGGATCACCTCAACGCCGGCGATCACGGACGGCGTGCTCTTCGTCGGGGGCGGGAACAACACCCTCTTCGCGTTCCAGCTCGATCCGACATCCCCTGCGAACCCCCCCAAACTCCTCTGGGCCGCCGATCTTGCGAATTTCTCGTCGGGTGCCTGGCAGGAGCACTACCTGTGGGGAAGCCCGCTGGTCTATCGAGGGAACGTGTACATCGGGGAGGCCTCGGCCTGCGAGGGCCCGATGGACGGCCAGCTCTTCCAGGTGAACACCACGTCGGGGAAGGTGGCCCACGTGTTCACCGCCGTACCGGCGCACACCTGGGGTGCAACGATCTGGTCCACGCCCACGCTCGATCGGGCCTCGAACACGATCTACGTCACGACCGGGAACGAGTACGAGGACAACGCCGTCAACGGCTCGTGCGCGAACTCTCCCGATCCGCCGAATGCTCGGGCGATCGTCGCCCTCAACGCCTCCGACATCACCCGGGAGCTCGGCCACCTCCAGGTAGGGACCGTCTGCACCGACGACGACTTCGGCGCTGGGGTCACGCTCTTCCGTGCCACGAACGGGACCCCGATGCTCGTTGCACCGAACAAGGACGGTGCGGCCTACGCGCTCTACCGATCGAGCTTCCACGACAACCTCTCTATCCCGAGCGCCGCGTGGACGGCGCAGACCTTCCAGTACGACAAGTCCCCGGCGGCCTTCGGCGGCGGCCTCCTGTATCTCGGGGGCTACGATTCGATCAGCGGGATCGATCCGAACAGCGGTTCGCCCGCATGGACCACGTACACGACGAACTACGCCGACGGCTTCGTCGAGGCCGGCGTGACGTACGCTAACGGTCTCGTCATCGCGGGGGTCGACTGGTCGAACTTCACGGGCTCCACCCTCCTCGTGCTCAACGCGTCGAGCGGGGCGTTGCTCTACTCCTACGCAATCCCGGGCATGATGATCAACGGCGAGCCGATCGTCTCCGATGGCCGGATCTTCGTCGGCGTCGGCCCGACGAGCCTCTCGGGAACGGGGCAACTCCTCTCCTTCGGGGCCCAGAACCTTGCGTCGAGCCCTACCTTCGGCGGGGTTGCCTCCCGGACCAGCGTCGGTCCGGACGAGATCTCGCTCGACGTGATCGTCCTCCCGAACCTCTCCGGCGGCATGCCGGGCTACACCTGCCGCGTCGACTGGGGCGACGGGGCGACCTCCAACGACTGCTCGTTCGATGAGCATGCGTACGACATCCCGACCTTCTCCGCCGGACCCCACTACCTCAACGGATCGATCGCGGTGCTCGACTTTGCCGGGACGACCTCCTCCTTCCGCTTCACGATCGTCGCGTCCCCGAACGGCTCGGTCAACTGGAGCGCGACTCCCGCGCACCTCGTCACCTTCGCGGAGACGGGCCTCCCTGCCGGAACGACCTGGTCGGTGACGATGACGGGCGTTACCGGCACCAGCACGACCCCGGAGATCGCCTTCGTCCTCGCGAATGGGAGCTACAACTACAGTGTGCACCCCATCAGCGGGTACTTCGTCGACCCGACGGGATCCGTCACGCTCGCCACGGGCGACGCGATCCTCGTCATCCGGTTCACCCCGCCTCCGACCGTCGCGCTCTCGCCGACCTCGGGGCCCGTGGGAACGTCGGTCACGGTCTCAGGGTCGTGGTTCGCGCTGTCGGCGTCCGTCAATCTCAGTTGGGGCCAGATCCCGATCGCGTGCGCGTCCGGGACGGCGAACACGACGTCGAACGGCGGGTTCTCCTGTACCATCGTCGTCCCCATTGACGTCGAGGGCGGCCACAACATCATCGCGACCGACCGGGATTCGGGAACCGCTTCGGCGGTGTTCACGATCCATAGTGCGCTCCGTACCTCTCCGACGCGGGCGGACGAGGGCCAAGCCGTCACGGTCCAAGGAACGGGATTCAGCGCCTCGTCCACCTGGTCGGTCGGCTGGTCCAGTCCCCTGCCCTTCACGTGCTCGGGCCCATCGCACTTGACCACGGGCGGCGGTGGTCTTCGGTGTGTGTTCGTGGTCCCGGTCGGGGCCTCGGGACCGTACACCGTCAGCGCCTCCGACAGCGCCTACCCGAAGCCGAACATCGCCTCGACCACGGTCACCATCACCCAGGACCCGACCATCTCCCCCCCGGTCGCGAACCGCAGCTCGGTTGACGTCGGGCAGCCGATCCGCTTCAGCGCGGTCGCCGCCCTCGGGAGCGGAGGCTTCACCTTCCGCTGGACGGGCCTCCCCTCCGGGTGCGCGAGCACGGAAGCCTCGTTCGCGTGCACGCCGAACGGAGCGGGCACCTTCGCGATCGTGGCGACGGCGAGGGACTCGAACGGATTCTCCGTGGGCTCCTCCCCCCTCAACTTCACGGTGTACTCTGACCCTACGACGAGCGCCCCGCTCGCCACGCCCGCATCGATCGACCTCGGGCAGTCGGTGTGGATCTCCACCCTGGCCTCCTACGGGAGTGGTGCGTACACGTTTGCCTGGTCCGGTCTTCCCCCGGGATGCTCCGGAGCGGGGGCGGCGTTCGGCTGCACCCCGCTCGGGACCGGCGCCTACATCGTGGGCGTGGTCGTCACGGACGGGAACGGCTTCCCCGTGAGCTCCGATGCCCTGACGCTCTCGATCTCCCCCGACCCCACGGCCTCGCCGCTCACCGCGTCGAGCCCGTCGATCGATGTCGGCCAGCTGGTCGTGTTCTCGACGAGCGCGCGCCTCGGTTCGGGCGACTACGCGTTCGACTGGTCCGGCCTCCCCTCCGGGTGCGGCGATTCCACCCCGAGCGTGACCTGCGCCGACTTCCCCTCGGCCGGGAGCTATCGGGTCAGCGTTCACATCACGGACACGAACGGCTTCGCGATTGACTCCTCCACGCTCGGGTTCACCGTGTACGAGGACCCTTTCGTCCTGGCCGCCGTCGCCAGCGCTCCTTCCGCCGATGTCGGCCAATCCGTCAGCCTCTCGGCGGGCGCGACCGGCGGCTC
>JAKIWU010000019.1 GCA_022749905.1 Thermoplasmata archaeon | reverse complement strand
AGGTCGGGGACTTCTACGAAAACTATTTCACATCTAGTTGGTCGAACCAGATCAGTTCCCTCCGCAGTGCACTCCTGACTTCGGCCAGCAACTATTCCTCAAGCTCGAACGCCACCCTGAGGGCATGGGGAACAGAGGAAGTGGTGCTGAATTCCACTCTGGCGTTATTCGCAAGTAACAGTCCGGCCTCCGTTCGCAATATCAACTCCACTGTGGGCATGGGCTACGCATTCTCCTACCCCCAAGGGGGGCCACCCGCGGGCCCTGGCGGTCACGGTCTCAAGGGATTCGATTCTGGCAAGCCGAACGGGGGGTGCGAGCCCGCAAATTCCTTCGTTGGCCTCAAGACCGACATGCCTTATCGAGTATCCGGAGGCGGTTTCAATTGGGAAGAGTGCGTATTGTACATCGCGGGGCTGGTGTCCGTTATCCTACTCACTGCATTGGCAGCTGGGATTTGTGGAGCCACCGGCACCATCGCCTTCATAGCGTGTATCGCTGCAATAATTGGCGGTGCCCTCGCGTATCAGTTCTGGAACTACGTCGTGAAATACTGCAGTTGGTAAACTTCAAATGGCGGCATTCGCCTGAGGTAGTGCATGGATTCTCCCACGTACCCGACCACGCCTTTGATTCTGGGCAATTTGTCACGACCGATGAAACCGCTGTACCAGTGGGCCGTAATGCTCTTCGGGGTGTTCGCTGGGACAATCTTGATCACGACGGTGGCGTTGACAGACGCGGGGACGGGTTCGGATTGGCTCCGCGGATTCCTGGGGGTTGCCTTGGTGGCCCTTTCTGCGATCCTCGGTCTGCCCCCCACTCCCGACTCAGAGCGGCCGAAGTGGCGTCGTTGGGTGAGAATCCGCTAAAAACGATCGATTTTTTCAACGGCGACTCGGTTCATTCATAACCACGCTATTCATTCACACAGCCGCGGTTTACGAACCCCCTGGCTCGAAGTACTTTGACCGCGACCTGAGCGCCGTTGTCTCTTGAGTGACGGGTAGTTGGCTAGAGGGCAACCCTCCAGGTATTGCAAGGTGTGCACCCCATGAGGCCCGGGAACCTCCCGGGTTTTGGTAGGAGGGACCCGAGCTCCCCTTTCGACACACGGCTAGGGCTTTGGACACAGCGACCAGCTTTCGGCACAAAGCCTCGATGAGCCGAAGAACCGGTTCGGGCAGAACGATGCGCTTCGGCAGGGAAGGTCCGATGCGACGGTCCGAGCTCCGGCCACCGTTTCCGGTGTTTGGAACGACGCATTCCCTCTAGGGTGTTTCGGGACCTCCTTTCGGGGGTTAAACGGCGGGGTCCCACGCAGGAGTGGGGTTCTCGATGAGCGCAACGCCGGCCCTCGATCTCTCCTTGGCCCCCGATCTCGGGATCGACCCGTTCCCGATCCTCCTTCCACGTCCCCTCCTCTACCCGGCCTCCCGGATCGCGCAGGCCGAGAGGGGGCGACTGTTCCCGTCCTCTCCGGGCATCTTTCGCTGGCTCGAACCCAAGTTCGTCCCCGGCCGGGCCACCCACCTGCGGGGCCCTCCCGCGCTCGTCTCCGGCTTCCTCTCCTTCCTTCTCGCCGCGATCGCTGCTGCCGAGGGCACCGTCTCCGTGCGGGACGGCGCGAACCGGTTCGCCCCGTACACCATCGCCGCCCTCGGCCGCCTCTGGAAGGTTTCCGCCGATGAGCTCCTCGACCGCATCCGGATCGCCCGCGCGTTCACCGCCCACCAGATGGTCACCCTTCTCGAGACCTGGGCGGACGACGAGGTGGGGGAGGCCGTCCCCGCCGACCTCCTCGTCGCCGCCGATCCCTCGGCGCTCCTCGAGCAGGAGGAGGTGCTCGACTACGAGCGGGCCGCCCTGCGCCCGTACCTCGCCCGCCGTCTCGGCCAGTTCGCCCGGGCGCTCCACCGTCCGCTGCTCCTGGTCCGGTACGGACCCGATGACGGGATCCCGTGGGAGGAGCACGGCCTGCCGACAGGGGCGACCCTCCGGCTCGTGCCCCACGGCCCCGGCAGCGTCCGCGTCGAGGCGGGAGCGACCGAGGAGAGCCTCGAGCTCGTGGCGCTCGCCCCGCACCAGCGGCACCTCGAGGCCTACGAGACCGACCCGGCGGCGTACGGAGGGATCGAGCGATGGGACGGACCGTCCCTACCTACCGCGACGCCCTGACCGAGCTCCTCGCCCGCTGGGAGCGGGAGTTCGGGCGATCGCTCACCCAGCCCGCCGACCGGGAGGCGTTCCAGGAGCTCGTCGTCGCGGCCCGCCGCTACATCCCCCAGGGGACGATGATGACGAGCGGGGACCTCGTGGAGCGGGCCGTCCTCTCCCTGCTCGTCGAGCTCTTCCGCGAGCTCGGGGAGAAACGGCCGCCGAGGATCGGCGTGTCGACCGGCCCGCTCGAGAGCTTCGCCGACGCGGGGCCGTAGGGCGCGATGCCGAGGGGCTGGCTCCTCGACATCACCTCGGCGCGGGCGGGGCAGGCGGTCCTGCTCTGGATCCGGGAGAAGGACGGGCCGGTGCACCGGGTCGAGGTCCCGTACCAGCCGCCGTTCTACGCCGTCGCGGGGCCCGATCGCCTCGCGGAGCTCGGAGCATGGCTCGACGGCCGGGAGAAGATCGGACGGCAGACGATGGGCCGGATCCGCACGTCGCTCTTCGACCCGGCGGACCGGCTCCATCCGGCGCTCGAGGTCACCCCGGACGCGCACCGGCACCGCCGCGGGCTCGCACGGGAGATCGATGAGGAGGGTGGCTGCGTCGCCTACCAGCTCTTCGACGTCGACCTGACCGCGCCGCAGCAGTACTACATCGAGCAGCACCTCTACCCGTGCGCCCCGGTCGCGTGGAGCGGACAGCAGGTCGTCGCTCTCGAGGACGCCTCGGTCACGGAGTACGCCCCCCCGCCGCTCCGGTCCGCGGAGCTCGCGGTCGAGGTGGTCGGAGCCCGGCCGGGACGGCCCGCACACGCGACGGATCCGGTCGCGCGGGTCCGGGTCGGCGGCGACGTCGTGGAGGCGCCGGACGAAGGGGAGCTCCTCACGGCGGTCGCCGAGGCGGTGCAGCGGCAGGACCCGGACGTCCTCTGGACGCGGGGCGGGGACGCCTTCGACGTGCCACACCTCTACCGGCGGGCGCTCGCCTGGGGGCTCACCGAGCGCGAGTTCTTCCTCGGCCGCGAGCCCGTGGCGTTCGGACTCGAGCGCAGGGGATCCTCCTACGTGAGCTACGGCCGGGTGTACCACCGCCGGCCGACGTTCTCGTTCCCGGGGCGCCTGCACCTCGACCTCGACGAGCAGTTCGTCGACAACGTGACCCTCGTCGGCTTCCTCGACGTCGCACGGCTCGCGTGCATGGGGCTCGAGACGATCACCCGCCAGTCGCCTGGGACGGCGTTCTCCGCGATGGAGGTCGCCTGCGCGCTCCGCCGCGGGGTCCACATCCCGTGGAAGAAGAACCTCCCCGAGCGGCCGAAGAGCGCGCGCCTCCTCGTCGCCGCCGACCGCGGCGGCCTCATCCTGATGCCGCCGGTCGGGCTCCACGAGAGCGTCGACGAGTTCGACTTCGTCTCCCTCTACCCGTCGATCATGGTCCGCCACAACCTCTCCCTCGAGACGCTCGACTGCCCGTGCTGCCCCGAGAGCCCCCACGTGGCCCCGGGCCTAGGCTACCGATCGTGCACGCTGCGGCGCGGCGTGGTGCCGGAGACCCTCGCGCCGATCCTCACGCGGCGCAGGCGCTTCCGGGAAGGGAAGAAGACGACGACCGGGGCGGAGCGGGAGCGCTTCTCCGATCTCTGCCAGGCGTGGAAGTGGGTCCTCGTCACGAGCTTCGGCTACCAGGGGTACCGGAACGCACGGTTCGGCCGGATCGAGTGCCACGAGGCGATCAACGCCTACGCCCGCGAGGTGCTCACCGAGCTCATCGGCTGGGCGCGCGAGGCCGGCTGGCAGGTCCTCCACGGGATCGTCGATTCGCTCTGGATGACCGCGAACGGGAGCTCGGACGCCGAGGCGTTCTGCCGGCGGGTGGAGGAGCGCACCGGGCTTCCGCTCGGGTACGAGGGGCGCTATCGGTGGATCGTCTTCCTCCCCGATGCGCAGTACGGCCTCGGGGTGCCGCAGCGCTACTACGGCCGCTTCGAGGACGGGAGCTTCAAGATCCGCGGCATCGAGGTCCGGCGCGGGGACACCTGCCGGTTCGTCAAGGGGGTGCAGGAGGAGGTGCTCACGGTGCTCGGCCGCGCGGAAGACGGAGCCGCGTTTCGAACCGCGATGGGGGACGCGCTCGAGCTCGGGAGAGCGCGCGCCCGAACGCTCGCGGAGGGCCGATGGCCGCGGGACGAGCTCCTCATCACGCAGCGGGTGGCCCAATCGGTCGAGGCGTACACGCACCTCTCGGCCGCAGTCGCCGCGCTGCGGCAGCTGGGCGCGCTCGGCCTCGTACGGGAGCCCGGGGACAAGGTGCGCTTCCTGGTCACCGAAGCTTCCTCGCGGGACTGGCGTCGGAAGGCGGTCGCGGCCGAGCTCGTCACCGGCGAGGAGCGGTACGATGTCGGGGCGTACGTGCGACTCCTGGCCCGGAGCTTCGCGACCCTCTTCGCGCCGTTCGGATGGACCGAGGAGCGCGTGCTCGAAGGCTGGGGATGGAAGGACGCGCGAGGGCGAGCGCGGGGAGCGGCGAGGCGGGACTACCGATCGCTCGAACGGCCGGGACAGCGGGCCCTGATCGGGCCGACCGCTGGGCCGTGGATCGGGGCGGGCGCCCCATGAGACCGCGCTAGGCGCGCGTGTCGAGAGGCTCGGGGGGGAGCCGCAAGTGCGACTCGCTCTCGAGCACGTACTGAGCGTCCGAAGCCGAGGTCCGCGGATCGTGCGCGCCGGGCGCAAGGCGGCGATCCATGTCGAGCATGGTCGTTGCAAGCCACTCGAACTCGGCGAAGATCAACGGGTCGTTGCTCTCGCCGCGCCACTTCGCGAGGAGATCCACCGGATGCGTCATGCAATAGTGGTAGGCGGTGATCCACGTCGCGAAGGCGCTCCAGACCATGCGCTTCTCGAGGACCTTGGTCCGCGTCAGGGCGCCCATGAGCTCGAAGAAGATGCCCACCTCCCAGTCCTCCGGCTCCTCGCCTCGTGTCTCCTTCAGAAGCCAGGTGCTGAGGTCGCGGCGGGCCTGGCGCATTCTCGGGCTGTAGAATCGCTCCCTGAGGTCGAGGAGCGTCGTCGAGGAATGCAGGCGCTGGGCCTGCCGGAGCTGCCAGTAGGCGAAGACGAGGGTCCCGACGACGAGGATCCATGTCCCGAGGATCGTCGCCCAGGTCGCGAGGTCGATCGAGGCCATGCTCCGCGGATTCCGCTGTCGATGGATAAGCGCCGAGGGTCCCGATCCGGGGGGGTGCCCCCGGGGCTTGGGATCAGTTCGTGGTGACGGTGAACATGCACCCGCGGGTCGCGTGGTGGCTCGGATCCGGGCGGGAGACCTCGACGTGGGCCCCGAGGCGGGTCTCGAGCGCGGACTCGATGACGGCGGGGCACATCATCCGGCCGATCTCGGGCGATTGCTTCACGCACGCGAAGCAGCCCGAGATGCGGAGGGTGAGCGGGCGCGCGCGCGTGATCTCGAGTCGGCCCATGGCGCGCTCGCGATAGTACTCCACGAGGGACCGGGCCACTTCTTCGGGCGTCTCGCCCTCGACCTCCTCGGCCACCTGACGACCGATCTGGTGGCCGATCATCTGGATCATCTCGGGGGCCTTGAGGCCGAGGTCGGTGATCCCGGTCGCACGCATGCCGAGCGTGGCGATCTCGCGCAACCGATCGAACGGTTCGGAATCGCCCTTCGGTCCGATTGGGATCGTGACCGCGTCCGGGGTTTCGAGCTCGACGAGGCGTGTCGTCGCCGGCACGCCACGGTTCCAGAGGTGACGCAGGTGATCGAACGTCACGGCGCGGAAGGAAGGGGAGTTCGACCAGAGCGCGACGCGAGCGTGCGCTCGGCCCGAGCGTGAGGCCGACTCCGAGAGGTGTACCAGCGCGCCTCGCCGGTCGAGGGTCCAGGCCTGATGGGTCACTGGTCGGGGACTGTGACGCAGCTCGGCGATCGCACCGAGATGCTTCGCCTCGGTGCGATTCGCGAGCGTCACCTCGGTGACGAGCTGGACGCGGACACCGCGCGATCGGGCCTCTTTCAGCGCGCGGTCGACCCCGCCTTCCACGAGCGAGGCGAGCGCCACCCCCGGTACCGCGGCGTGGATCTCCTTCTCCGTCGTCCCGATCCGGCGCACGAGCGCGCGCGAGATAGGGTCGGAGCCCTCGATGACGGTGAACTTCTTCGGATCGGCCGTCTCCACCTCGAGGAAGCCCTCCTGGATGTCCGAGAGCGCCTTGTCCCGGTCCGATTCGAGCCGGCGGAGTCGCTCCGTCGCGCCGCGGATCCACCGGCTGATGAGCTCCTCCGGCGTGAGCGCCTGGAACCGCAGCGGCCTCTGGCCCGCGGATCGTAGAAGGCCCGCCGCCTCGAGCTGGCGAATGTGCCGGTAGGCCTCGACCCGGTTCACCGCCGACGCGCGCGCGAGCTCCGCCGCGGTCCTCGGTCCCTCCCGGCATGCCGCGAGGTAGATCCGGGCTCCGCGCTCGGGCACTCCGTGCTCGAGGAGCATGTCGAAAAGTCGGCCGCCGGACGGCGCCACGACCCCAAGGGGCGAGAATGAGATAAAAGCACGTCGAGGCAGCTCGAGCTCGACGTCCCGACGGACGGCCCGCGGCGCGCAGCCTAGAGCGCGGCCTGGAAATCTTCGATCGTCGGCGCGAACGGCGTCTCGGGTCCGGTCCGGACCCTCGCGACTTCGCGCGCGAGGAGCCAGTACACGGTCGCGAGCGCGACACGACCCTTGTTGTTCGAGGGAATGACGAGGTCCACGTGCCGGGTCTCGTTGTTCACATCGCAGAGACCGACGACCGGGATCCCGATGGACACGGCCTCCGAGAGCGCCTGCTGGTCCGTCGCCGGATCCGTGACCACGAGGACCTTCGGTTCGAAATATTCCTCGAGGTTCGGATTCGTGAGGCAGCCCGGCACGAATCGCTCCGAGAAGGAGGTCGCGCCGATCGTCTTCGCGAACACCCGGACCGGCTTCTGCCCGTACTGGCGTTGGGACACGGTGAGGATCTTCTCGGCCGGATAGGTGGCGAGGAACTTCGCGGCGATCCGGATCCGGCGATCCGTCTCGCGGATGTCGAGGACATGAAGCCCGTCGAAACGCACCTTGTAGACGAAGCGGCGCATCGAGGCGGACTTTTGCTGGGTCCCGATGTGCACCCCGCTCGTCAGGTACACCTCCTCGGGGACGAGGAGCTCGCCGGGTTGCGTGTCCTGGCCGTCGCCCGGCGCGGTGAACTGCTGCTCCTCGACGATCGCTTCCGGTTCCATCTTAGCTTCGAGTGGCCGCGGCCACGCGCCGGAGTTCATTTAGCTTTGCCACGCGCTCCCCGCCGAGAAGCCCGCATTTCAGCCCGACCGAGCCGAACCCGACGGCGAGATGAGCGAGCCAGCCCTCCGGGAGGTCGCCGGAGCGGTGCGAGGTCACGGTCTGGATCCCGCGGGAACGCGCGAGGTCGACGGTCGCGAGGGCATCCGTCAGCGTCCCGACCTGGTTCACCTTGATGAGGATGGCATTCGACGACCGGTGCTCGAGACCGCGCTCGAGCCTCCGTCGGTCCGTCGCGTAGAGATCATCGCCCACCACGAGCGCGCGGGAACCGACCGCCGCGGTCAGCTTTCCGAACGACGCGAAGTCCTCCTCATCGAACGGATCCTCGATGTACGCGAGGCCGTACGCATCGACGAGGTGGGTGACGAAGCCGAGTTGGCCGGCGGCGTCCAGCGTCTGGTCCTTGTAGCGGTACCGGCCGTCGCGGTAGAACTCGCTCGCCGCGAGATCGAGGCCCGGCCGCACCGTCAGGCCGAGCGACTTCGACACCGAGCGGCACGATTCGGTCAATACTTCGAGCGCCTCGACGTTCCCGAGCGGTGCGACCCAGCCACCTTCATCACCGCGACCGAGTGCCGACTTCGGGTACCGCGCGTGGAGGGCTTCTCCGATCGTGCGGTGGACGGCGAGCGCAGCTCGGACGGCGTCGTCCGGGTTCGCCTCGGGCGCGTAGGCGTGGAACTCCTGGATATCCGGGCCGCCGATGGCGTGACGGCCGCCGTTGAGACAATTCCCGACGATCGCGGGGAAGCTGCCCCGAGCGACGCCCGGCCTTCGGACGGTCTCCGCGAGCGAGCGCCCCTCGGAGGCCGCATGAGCCAGAGCGACCGCGATCGAGACCGCCGTCGCGGTGTTGCCCCCGATCGTCGAGAAGTTCGCGGTCCCGTCGACCCTGTGGAGGGCTGCGTCGACCGAAGCTTGATCCTTGATGGCGAGGCCCGCGATCGCCTTCTCGATCCGCCCACGGAGCGCAAGGGCAGCCGCCACGCCTCCCGAGGGAAACGCCTGGACCTCGTGGGTGCCGGTGCTCGCGCCGCTCGGTGCGCCGGCCGTCCCGCTCGCGCCGTCTTCGGCGGCGATCGTCGCTTCGACGGTCTCGGCCCCTCGGCTATCGTAGACCAGCCGCAAGGCGAGGGAGCGAAGCGCCGTCACGGGCCCTCGACGAATTCCACGAGGCTTCCGAGAAACGCCGAGGGGTGCGCGAAGCCGACGCGCCGACCACGCGCTCCCGGTCGAGACCGATCGTCGATCAAGCGCCCACCCCGCTCTCGAATCGACGCGAGTGCGGCGTCGACGTTCGGCACCGCGAACGCGACGTGGTGGAGGCCCGGGCCGCGTCGGGCAAGGAAGCGTCCGACCGGCGAATCTGGCTTCGTCGGCTCGAGGAACTCGAGGTGGGTGGCGCCCAGGGGAAGGAACGAGACCCGGACGTCCTGGCCCCCGACGACCTCCGGGGTGCTCGCCGCGCCCGAAGCAAGGGGCCCGTACGCTCGGAGCGCCGCATCGAGGTTCTCGACAGCGATCCCCAGGTGGTCGAGCTGCATCGTTCGCGCCCACTCTAGAAGGCTGCTGGCGGCCTGTACTCGCCGAAGAGGTCGCGCCACGTTCCCGCGATCTCCCCGAGGGTGGCGCCCGCGACGATCGCCGCGACGACCGCGGGCATGACGTTCCCGCCGGACTCCGTCGTCTTTCGCAGCGCCGACAACGCCTCCTCGGCGCGACGGGCGTCCCGGCGACGCCGCCACGCGACGACGGCGCGGCGTTGGCGCGCTTCCTCCTTGGGGGAGACGCGCAGGGCCTTGATCCCGGACGTGCCGCGTGCCGGGAAGAGGGTGAACTTCGGATTGTTCTCCGGGAACGTGTTGACCCCGACGGTGACCTCCTCCCCGGACTCGCGAGCGCGTGCCTTCCGGTACGCCTCCTTCGCGATCTCGGAGGAAAAGTAGCCGCTCTCGACGGCGGGGATCGCACCCCCGAGCGCTTCGATCCGATCGAGGTAGGTGCGAGCGCCGTCTTCGATACGATCGGTCAGCTCCTCGATCTCGTACGCGCCCCCGAGGGGATCGACGGTGGAGGCGATGCCGGACTCTTCCGCGAGGATCTGCTGGGTGCGGAGCGCGAGCCCGGCGGCCTCTTCCGTGGGGAGGCCGAGCGCCTCATCGAACGCGTTGGTGTGCAGCGACTGCGTCCCGCCGAGGACGGCGGCGAGCGCCTCGAGCGTGGTCCGTACGACGTTGAGCTCGGGTTGGTGGGCCGTCAGCGACGATCCCGCGGTCTGAGTGTGGAACCGAAGCTGGAGCGCCTTGGGGCTCTTCGCCCCGAGGACGTCCCGAGCGACCGAGGCCCAGAGGCGGCGCGCGGCCCGGAACTTCGCGATCTCCTCGAGGAAGTTGCGGTCCGAGGAGAAGAAGAAGGAGAGCCTCGGTAGGAAGGCATCGACGGCGAGGCCGCGCGCCACGGCCGCGCGCACGTAGGCGATCGCATTCGCCACCGTGAACGCGAGCTCCTGCACGGCGGTGGCGCCCGCCTCGCGCATGTGGTACCCCGAGACGGACATGAAGTTCCAGCCGGGCATCTCGCGGGTCGCGAACTCGACGAGGTCGGTCGCGAGGCGCACGGAGGCGGCGGGCGGATAGATGTACGTCCCGCGGGCGATGTACTCCTTCAAGATGTCGTTCTGGACCGTGCCCGATAGCCGGGCGCGCGGGAGACCCTGCGACTCTCCGACGGCGAGCAGGAGCGCTGTCAGGATCGGGGCGGTCGCGTTGATCGTCATCGAGACGGTGGCCTTCTCGAGCGGAATCTTGTCGAAGAGCGCGTGCATGTCGCCCAGCGTCGCGATGGGGACGCCGACGCGTCCGACCTCTCCCTTCGCCTTCGCGTGATCCGGGTCGAGCCCGAGCTGCGTCGGGAGGTCGAAGGCGACGGACAGTCCCGTCTGTCCTTCGGCGAGAAGGTAGCGGAATCTCTGGTTCGTGGACCTCGCGCTCCCGTAGCCGGAGTACTGCCGGTACGTCCAGAGCCGACCGCGGTACATCGTGGGCTGGACGCCCCGGGTGAACGGGTACTCGCCCGGGAATCCGATCCGCTCGGCGTAGTCCGCGTTCGCGTTCGGATCCGGCGTGACCAGGAGCGGCACCGCTCCGCCGTCGACGCGCTCCCCGATCGCCGATCGCGCCGCCTTCTCCCAGCGGGTGCGTGCGGGCGCCTGCTCGCGGTCGCTGCCCATCGGGGTTGCCGACCGCGGCACGTTACTAAGCGGTTTCCGAGCGGCGGACGAGCGGCCAGAGCCGGTCGAGGTCGATCTCCCACCAGACCACCGGAACGGGGATCCGCAGCGCGTCGAGGATTGTCGGCGCGATTTCTCCCATCTCCGCGACGGCCTCACCCGCGACGCGCAACCGTGCCGATCGGCCCGGGATCGTACCCGGGATCTCCACGGGTTCCCGCACGCCGGCGGCCCCGAACGTGCTGAGGATGTAGTCGACGAGGGACGCTCCGTCGGCGAAGCCCGCACGGTCCTCGGCCCAGACCGCCCCCGAGTGCATCCGGCTGGTCGCGCCGGTTTCGGCGGTGCGATCCCGTTCCACGACCGGTCCAACCTCGAAGAACCGTTGCGGGTACCCGGACCGGACGTTGTGCTCCAGCGCGAGGAGGAGCGAGAGCGAGAGAACGTCGCGCATCCGCTGGAACTGGTCGGAGACAGGATGGGCGAGCTCGATCGCGCTCGTGCGACCGAGGAGGCCCACGAGGCGCTCTGGGACCAGCACAGGCGTGTGGAGCTCGGTGGCGCCGAGCCCGAGGAGGTACTCCGCCACCCGGCGGTGGTACCGACTCTCGGGGCGACGTCTCCCCCGGGTCACGCTGGGCGGGATCTGTCCGTCCTCGGGACGCACCCCACGTGCGAGGATCACCTCCTCGGCGAGATCGACCTCCGCAAGGATATCCGGCCGCCACGGAGGGACGCCGACCATCCATCCGCCGGGCGACGAACGAGCCGAGAGACGGGAGGTCGAGAGCAAGTGCTCGACCTCGGAGGCCGAGTAGGCCCTTCCGGAGAGCTTCGTCAAGCCGCCCTCGGTCAGGCGGACCGAGCGCGGCGCTACGATCGCCCTTCCGTCTTCCACGTGATCGGCGTAGCGGATCTCCACGGGCGCACTCGACCAACCCTGCGCCGCAAAGACGACGGAGAGGAGGCCGAGCGCGTCGGCGACCCGGGCCGAGCGAGTACCGGTGGATTCGATTAGGAGCGTCCGGTCCCCGGCTCGTACCTCTCCGCCGGGACGCGCGTTCGCGATGGGGGGGACGCTGAGGAGCGTTCCCTTCGTATCGCGAAGCGTCAGGATCGTTCCCTCCGATGCGCCGAGCGCGCCGTACCGGCGAGCGAGATCGTTCGAGCGGAGGAATTCGGCTGCCCCTACCTCGTTCGATCCGTCGATCGGGGTGAACGAGACCGCGTTGAGGCGCTCGACCTGATAGGTGAACGGCGGCTGCAGCCGATCGTACGGGTAGACCCCGAGGCTCGCAGCCCGCCGATCCCCGCCGATCGTGGCGTGCAAGAGCTCCTGGAATCGGATCGCTGCGTCGAGGTGCTCTTGCCGGATCCCCGTCGCCTCGGGCGATCGGACCACGAGGCCCGCGATGAACGGGCGAAGGGCAGCCGTGGAGGGGTCGCAGAGAATCGACGGAGCGGGATCGAGGTTCGCGATCGCGGGGAGGTGGCGCAAGCCCTTGGCCAACCCCGCAGAACCTTGCAGGTGGAGGGCGAGACCCTCTTCCGAGAGCAGATCGAGCCGGTCCGCGGTCGTTTCCACCACGAGTTCGTCCCCGGTCTCCGCGGCGATCTCGGCCTTCGAGGGAAACAGTCGTTCGGCGAGGGTCGGCGTCGCCGGGAGTCCGGGGAGCTGGGCGAGGAGATGGGCACGGGACAGCGTCGCGCGCGGCATCAGACCCGTCCTGCGGTGAGGCGCGGGAGCTCATCGAGGTAGAGCTCGCGGACGTCGCTGATCCCGAGCGCGACCATCGCGAGGCGCGCGATCCCGATCCCCCACGCTGCGACCGGGACCTCGACCCCGAGAGGCCGGAGAACCTCGGGCCGGAACATCCCGCCCGGGAACACCTCGATCCAGCCGAGCCGGGGGTGCCGGACGTACCCTTCGAGGGAGGGCTCGGTGAACGGAAAGTAGCTCGGGCGGAACTTGAGCTCGCGGATTCCGATCGCCTCGGCGAGGGCCTGGAAGATCCCGACGAGGTCGCGCAGGGAGGTCGAAGCCTCCCCAAGAACGCCCTCGCACTGGTCGAACTCCACGTGGTGCGTGGCGTCGACCGCGTCGCGTCGGAAGTTCCGGCCGATGCAATACAGGCGGAAGGGTGGGGCGGGGTGGCTCGCGAGGAAGCGCGCGCTCACCGCCGTCGTCTGCGATCGCAGGGTCGGCCGGCGCGCGATCGCCGGATCGTAGCGCGCGCGCCACCCCGGCGAGATCGGGTCGTTCTCCCCCGGAAGCGCTCGGCCTTCGTGGGCCGCTGCGACACGTTCGAGCAGCGGCCCCGGGGGAGGCCCGGCCACGAGGTCGAGCGGAGCGAGGACGTCGTGGATCGATCGCACCGGATGCTCCTGGGGCATGAACAGTACGTCCGAGTTCCAGAACTCGGTCTCGAGGAGGGGACCGGTTGCCTCGGAGAACCCGAGTCCGATCAGGATCTCCTCGAACTCCCGGATCCACTCGCGGTACGGATGCGGGCGCCCACCGGTCCGGTGTGGGACGACGGCCCGAACGTCGTAGGGTCGAAACACGTGCGCTTTCCAGGTGCCCGACGCGAGCAGCCCCGGGGTGAGCGCACCGACCGCGTTCGCGTCCTCGCGGACCTCGACGGTCCGGCCCTCGGAGGATGGGGACCAGAATCGTTCCGTCTCGAATACCGAGGATGCGAGGCCCCGACGTTGCAGGGCGGCGAAGCTCTCCGGGGCGGCGGTCGCGTCTCCCCCCCCGAGCGCGCGCAGGGCCTCTTCCTCAGGCCAGGGCTCCCTCCCTCCCGCGGCTTCGGTGAGCGCGAGAGCGGCGCCCTGCGCGAGCAGCCCCTTCCGTCGGAGGATCCCGATGGCGACCGAGCGTTCCTGCTCCGTGAGCTCGCCGATCGAAAGCTCGTTCGGAGCGACGGGTCGGTCGGCTGCTCGCAGGGCGTCGAGGAGACGCCGTTCGGGGAGGCCGGCTCCGAGCGCGGCCTTGCCCCGCGGGGTCAGCGATCGCGTCTCCCGGCGGCGTTCGTCGGCGACGGCGAGTTGCTTCGAACGCAGGCGCTGCAGCGAGCCGCGAACCGTCTCGATGGGGAGGCCGCTTTGCGCGACGAGCTCAGGCTCACCGAGGGGGACGGAGGGGGATGCTTGGAGCCGGGCGAGGAGCAGGCGCTCGGGTTCCGAGAGGCTGATCGGGGTCCCGCCGGGGGGCGTTGCCTCCGTCGGCTCGGCCACGCGGCGCCGACGGTCCTGACGGGATTAAGCCTTCGTGCGACGCGGAGGCCTCAGGTCGAACCGGCGTACTGGACGCCGTTCCCCGTCAGCGAGTAGTAGATGAGATCCCCGCCGGTCATCACGTTCACGTTGACCGAGGAGATGT
>JAKIWU010000018.1 GCA_022749905.1 Thermoplasmata archaeon | reverse complement strand
TGCACGAGGACGGCGGGACCGATCCTGAGGTCGCCCGGACCGGGCGGGACCCTCCGCCGCTCGATCACGATCGCGCCACCGTGCTGTTCGGTGTGGTCGACGCTCGCGGAGTGCTTCTTCCGGATCGCATCCTCGGCGACGGTGCGCGCCTCCTCAGCGGTGAGGCTCGGCGCGAGTTGTTCCCGTGGCTCCTCCAGGTCCGCGACGAACTCACGGTCGTTCGCCTCCCAGATCTCGGCCCACCCCGAGATCGCGTTGACGGCGACGAGGTGGTCCGTGGGCGCTCCGGGTCCGCCGTGTGCGGATGCGACACGAACTCGGTACGGGGCCACGTAAAATGGGACAAGCCGAAGCGCGTACCGGGAACCATCGAGCCCCGAAAGAGCCTCGGCGTCGCGGCGACTCAGCCTCGGGCGGATCGTCCGGAGCCCTTCCGGAAAGATCTGGGGTAGCGGCTCGAGGTCCTGCGGCGCCGACAGCGCCCGGTCCGATGCACGCGGATCGGGCCCGACGAGCAGGAGCTCGCCTAGGGCGGGCCCGAGACTCGACGGGTCGAGAATCTCGATCCCCCGCGCCGAAGCGAGCTCGCGAGCCACCGGACCGGGATCCTGGTCATAGACCAATGTCCGATGGATCTGATCCTTCGGGAACTCGGGCTCCGCCTCGGAGGGGGACCGCTCGCCGCGGATCACGAGGATCGTACGGCGATCGCGCGCTCGGGTGGCGAGGAGCCCGATGGGGCGATCTTCGAGTCGATAGCCCGCCGCCTCCAGCAAGCGCCGAAGCGCTGCGGCGGGGGCCGCGGGCGCGGTCATCCGCGCGACATGCCCGGGCCGGGATATTTCGCTATCGTGAAGGAAGTTGGCGGCCGGGCCGGATTCCCGTGTGAGTGAATCAGGTGCGGCCTCAGTCTTTATCCCGCGTGTCGTCGTAATCTCGCCCACGCATGGCGGAAGCCATCACCCTGCGGGTCGCTGAGGCCTTCCAGCAGGACATCGGTCTCGGGACGGCACGGCTCGATGTCGGGACCCGCCAGCGGCTCAAGGTCGGGGTCGGCGATGTCGTGGAGATCCGCGGCCGAAAGACGACTGCCGCGGTCGTGAACCGAGCCCAGCAGGAGGACGAAGGGAAGAACCTCGTCCGTGTCGAAGCGGTCGTCCGCCGCAATGCCGGTGTGAGCATCGGCGATCGCGTCACGGTCCAGCGGATCGACTGCCCGATCGCCGAGGCGATCACGATCGCGCCGATCTACTCGGGGTCGGCGAAGATGGACCTTGGACCCGGTCTCGAGGCCTTCGTGGCCAAGGCGCTCTCGCGCCGCCCGTTCGTGCGCGGGGATGTGTTCGTGATCCCCGGGGTGTTCCTCATGGGCGGCTCGCTACCGTTCATGGTCGTCTCGACGAACCCCAAGGGGACGGTCCAGGTCGGGCCGACCTCTCTCATCACGATCAAGGACGAGACGGTCACGGAGTCCGAGGTCGCGGCCCCGAGAGTCTCCTACGAGGACATCGGGGGCCTAAAGGAGAAACTCGGGCGGGTGCGCGAGATGATCGAGCTCCCGTTGAAGCATCCCGAGCTCTTCGACCGACTCGCGATCTCGCCGCCCAAGGGGGTTCTCCTCTACGGGCCACCTGGAACCGGGAAGACCCTCATTGCAAAGGCGGTCGCCAACGAGGCGGGAGCCCACTTCATCGGGATCCAAGGACCCGAGATCATCTCGAAATACTACGGTGAGAGCGAGAAAGAGCTCCGCGAAAAGTTCGAGGAAGCGGAGAAGAACGCACCCTCCGTGATCTTCATCGACGAGCTCGATTCGATCGCGCCGCGACGCGACGAGGTCGTCGGCGAGGTCGAGCGCCGCGTCGTGGCGCAGCTGCTCACGCTCATGGACGGCCTCTCGGGCCGTGGCAACGTCATCGTCATCGCCGCGACGAATCGTGAGGAGGCGATCGACCCGGCCCTGCGGCGCCCCGGGCGCTTCGATCGCGAGATCGAGATCGGGGTGCCCACGCTCGCGGGTCGGCTCGAGATCCTCCAGATCCACACGCGCGGGATGCCGATCGAAGGGACGGAGCGGGAGCGCGACCGCACGCTCCGCGAGCTCGCCGCCCTCAGCCACGGCTTCGTTGGCGCAGACCTCTCGGCGCTCGCCCGAGAAGCGGCGATGCGCGCTCTCCGCCGCTACCTCCCCGAGATCGACTTCGACAAGCCGATCCCCCTCTCGCTCCTCGAGCGCATGAAGGTCACCGACAAGGACTTCCGCGAGGCCCTGAAGCAGATCGAACCGTCGAGTCTACGCGACGTCGCGATCGAGATCCCGACGACGCGTTGGGAGGAGGTGGGCGGGCTCGAGCCGTTGAAGCGCGCGCTGCGTGAGGCTGTCGAATTGCCCTTCCGCAATCCCACGGTCTACCGGCACATGGGGATCGATCCGCCGCGCGGGATCCTCTTCTACGGACCGCCCGGCGTAGGGAAGACCCTCCTCGCGAAGGCCGCCGCAACGGAGAGCCAGGCGAATTTCATTTCGATCAAGGGCCCCGAGATCATGAGCAAGTGGGTCGGGGACAGCGAGAAGGCGATCCGGATGATCTTCAAGAAGGCCCGCCAGGCCTCACCAGCGATCGTCTTCATCGACGAGATCGACTCGATCGCACCCAAGCGAGGCCAGCAGGCCTCGAGCGGGGTCACCGAACGGATCGTGAACCAGCTCCTCACCTCGATCGACGGTCTCGAGGCGCTCGAGCGCGTGATCGTGCTGGCCGCGACGAATCGTCCGGATATCCTCGATGAGGCGTTGCTGCGCACCGGCCGCTTCGATCGGCTCCTCTACGTCGGCCCCCCGAGCGTCGAGGGCCGGCTCGAGATCCTGAAGGTCCACACCCACAAGATGCCGCTCGACGATGTGCGCCTCGACGAGATCGCACAGCGAACCGAGGGTTACGTGGGGAGCGACCTGGCCGCGCTCTGCCGGGAAGCGGGCCTCGTCGCGATCCGCGAGAACCTCCGGGCGCAGAAAGTGACGATGAGCCACTTCGACGAGGCGCTGAAGCTCACGCACCCGTCCACCGATGCGGAGTCGCTCAAGTTCTACGAGGATTTCGCGCGCCTCATGCTGCGCGAACGCGTCCCCAAGCGCAAGGACGAAGCGGCCCGGGCGATCTACCGCTAGTTCCGTCGTGGCCAGTTGGGCAAGCTATATGTACTGAAGCAAAGTCGTGCGCCGAGTTCTCCGATAGGGGAACTATGAACTGGGGAGTCGTGAACAAGAATGGGTAAAGGGGTACCGCGGGCGGCCCTCCTGGCGCTTGCCGTACTGTTGCTGGCGAGTTCGCTGGCATCGGTCGGTGGGGCCCGGGTCAGCTCAACGCCGATCTACACCCTCGTGGGGTATGTGGAGCAACCGGGTGGACAACCGGTTCCTCCGGGCGTAACGGTCATCCTGACCTCTTCGGCCACGCACCAGACCTACAACACCCAGATCCAGACGCTGAGCGGGCAGTTCACCTTCAGCTCGAACGGGAACGCCCCGGCGCTCACACCAGGATGGTGGGGACTCTCCGTGCCGCCGCAGGCACACGTCAACCAGCCCGGGGGTCCGTTCGCGATCTTGCCGGAGAACCAGAGCGTCCACTACGTCTACCTCAACGCCTCCGCGTTGACGACCCAGACGCCGGTCACGCTCTACAACGTCGCGCGTACGCCGTACAATGCCACCATCAACGGGACCGTGACGTTGAACGGCGCGAAGCAGTCCGGCGCCGAGGTCGAGCTCCTCGCCCCGGCCTACAACGGCTTCGTGCTCGCGAACAACACGACGTCGACGAACCGTTCGCACCTCGGGTACTTCTCGATCAGCGTCCCGTGGGGGAACTGGGTCCTCGAGACCGTCTGGCCGCCCGGCTCTCCAAGCACCTACAACTACTCGATGGCCGTCGTCGACGCCGCGGCGCTCACGAAAACGAACGTCACGATCAACCCTGCGCTCTTCACGGGCGCGGGCAAGAACCGGTTCTCCTGGGGCTACATCAACCTCGCTTCGTCGCCCTCGACGCATGTTCGCAATGGTGGCAACGTCACCGTGTACGATCCGCTCACGCACGGAATCTTCAGCGGACCGACGTCCCCGGGCGGATTCTACTCGTTCGGGACGTACGGGTCGCAGACGTTCGATGTCGTCCTTTCCGCCGTCGACCATAGTACGGTCTGGTACCAATTGGCCGTGTCCCCGGCGAACCCCTCGGGCGGCTCGCCCCACAACGTGACGGTCTCGTCGATCGCGCCGTCCGCGAACTACACGACCCTCCTCAACTGGTCGAAGGGGTTCGGCAAGCTCAACGTCACGACGAGCGCGCTCCTCGGGAACGACTCCGTCTTCCCCGACCTCGCGAACGCGTCGGTCGGTCAGCTCTGGGCCCAGCTCGCCCTCGACTGGCAGCACAACGTCACGTTCCTCGCCTCGAACCTCCCGCAGGTCAACGCATGGCTTGCGAGCCAGGGACCGTTCTTCCCCGCCGGCCAAGCGGGCACGGCGGTCAACGGGACGGGGTACGGTCAGCCGACGAACGACACGTTCACGCCCTCCTCGACGTGCGCCACCTTCTGCGGCCTGTCGAGCGCGGCCTCGATGCACCTCACCTGGACCCAGAACTACAACGTAACAGGGAAGCTCCCGAACTCGAACAAGACGTTCGGTGTCTCGTTCAACTTCCGCCATCCGACGCACGCGCAGGCGTTCAACTACACGGTCATCCTTCCCGTAGGCTACGTCCTGTCGGCGGGGAACCCCGTACCGGCCCAATCCTCCCTCGTTCCGGCGGGACCGGGTGGCACGTGGACCAAGTTCACGCTCGTCAGCAAGCCCTCGCCCTCCGCGTCGGATACGTTCAGTTTCAAGGTCGTGAAGATTGGGGCCGTGACCGCCGCGGTGAACGTCACCTCGAAGGAGTTCACCTGGTCGGCGAAGAACATCCTGAACTCGACGCGGACGAACTTCACCGCAGTCGCAGCCTCGGGAGAGAACCTCACCTTCACCGGTCTCGGCTCGACGTTCCCCTCCAATACGAACGGGACCCTGTTCAAGTGGGGCTGGGGCGACGCGCATTGGACGAACACGTCGAACGGAACGACGAACCACACGTACGGGGCGCCGGGGACCTACGCCGGAAGTCTCACGGTGGTCTCCTCGGGCGGCACCACGAGCACGGTCGGCTTCAAGATGTACATCGGGTCGCAAGCGCCGACCGCGACGATCAGCGTCAACGATACGAAGATCCTCCAAGCCCCGAACTCGATCCCCTACATCATCGTGAACTGGTCGACGCCGCTTCGCTTCAACGCGTCGATGTCCACCTCGACGCTCAACGCTGGGCCCGGCGCCCCCAAGGGCGTCCTCAGCGTCGCGCTCTGGAACATTACGAACGGCAAGAGCCAGACGTTCAACCGGACCCGCACCGCGGGCGCGAATCCCCTCGACAACATCTCGACCTCGTTCGTGGGCCAGGGCCGCTACCTCACGCAGGGAAGCGCGAACCACACCGCGATCCCGGGGAGCTTCTTCGGCTGGCAGTACAACGTTACCCTGACCGTCTGGGACTACGGGGGGCACAACGCCACGACCGAGATGGTCGTCCTCGTCAAGGACACCCAGAAGCCCACACCCTCGGTCACGCTCAAGTCCGCGAACGGAAAGGTGCTCCCGACTTCGGGCATCGTCGAG
The DNA here is from genome assembly GCA_022749905.1 of Thermoplasmata archaeon. Lineage (GTDB taxonomy): Archaea > Thermoplasmatota > Thermoplasmata > Lutacidiplasmatales > UBA184 > Lutacidiplasma. Next base: position 8,484 of record JAKIWU010000018.1, on the reverse strand, counting down.
GCGGCGAACCACACGGCCCAGGTCGTTTTCTCCTCGGTGAACTCGACGGACGCGAATAACGGGTCGATCGTCTGGTACAATTGGTCGATCGGGAACGCCCAGAACCACTCGGCGAACCAGACGGTGAGCCTCCCGGCCGCATCGCCGAACTACCCGATGCCGGCGCCGTTCAGCCGTTGGCTCGCCCCGCAGGGGACCCCGTACACCGTGAATCTCACCGTGACGGACCGCGCCGGGAACAAGGCGTGGGCGACGACCGCGCTCACCGTGGCCGTCAACACCAGCACGCGTCCCGTTCTCTCCGTCGGCAACCTCACCACCCCCACGACGATGACCGACGGAAGCGCCTACACCGTGTGGGCGAACGTCACGAACCTCTTCGGTCGGAACTCGACCGCGATGAGCGTGACCGTCCGGCTCTATTTGCTCGCGCCCGGGGGGACGGGATCCCCTTCGAACATCGGCGGTTCGCCCACCTCCGTCCAGTTCTACAACGTCTCGAACGGTAAGGTCGGCGCTCTCCTCGGGACGGGTTCGGTGAACCTGAAGTGGAACCAGACGGTGCGTGCGCAGATCCAGTTCACCCCGGCGCGGACCGGGACCTGGGACCTATGGGTCAACGCGACGGCCGCGAACGAGTTCCCTTCGAACTACAAGAGCGGGGGCAACCAGGCGCACGTCACGGTGACGCTCAACCAGAACCCGATCGTTCTCGACGAGGAGTACGCCGGGGTCGGGGCGGCCGTAGTGATCGTGATCGTTGGTCTCGTCTACTACTTCCGCCGCCGCGTCGCGAAGCCGGCGGGCAAGGGCACCTCGGGCGGCAAGCTCGAGCGAGGCTCGAGCGGCGGCGGCAAGAAGGACGAGGACGAAGAGTAGCGCCGACAACGGCGACGTCTCCGCGCTTCGAGAGAGAGCTCGGGAGTCCCGAGCCCGTACTCACCCAGGCTCTGTCGAAGGGACAGCGATCCGATTCCCTAGGGAAGCGATCGCTTACCCGTAGGGACCGACCTCATCGAGGAGGTCGACGTGGGTGAGGAGCATCCGTCGGCAACAGTAGCGCTGCAGGCCGAGACGCGTCAGGACCTCGCCCGCGGGCTCGCCTCGGGTCGTGCGCTCCCGGAACTCATCCCAGTGCTGGCCCACGACGTTGCCGCACGTGAAGCAGCGGACCGGGATCATCATCGTCATCGGTGCGTCCTCCTCCTCTTCGTCAGCGGTACGACTTCTGCCGGCGCTTCCGGGCGCCGCGACCACCGGGCCGCTTCGGGAGCTTGCGGCGGGGATCGTTGACGATCAACGACCGATCGTAGCGCTTGAACATTTCGGCAAGCGCCGGGTCCTTGATCCAGCTGAGGAGACCGCGGGCCACGGCGGTGCGCGCCGCCGAGGCTTGGCCCATGATCCCTCCGCCGGAGACCGAGATGTCGATGTCGATGCCCTTCCACCGGTCGCCGACCATGAGGAGAGGCTCTTGGATCTTCTGCCGGACGAGCTCGGGTTCGACCACCTCGAGCGGTTGGCGATTGATGCGGACCTTGCCGACGCCCTTGCGGATCGTCGCACGGGCGACCGCCGTCTTTCGCTTGCCGGTCGCTTGGAGGATGAGGGGTGCCTTCATACGCGGGCTCCGAGGAGACGCGTGATCTCCTGGAGGGTCAACGGGCTGCGCAAAGCGGGGCGAGCCTTCGCATCCTCGATCGACTCGCGGCCGTGGGCAGCGTACTCCGGGGGAACTCCAATGTACACCTCGAGGCGGTCGAGGGCCTCCTGGCCCCGCGTCTTGAGATGGGGGAGCATGCCGCGGACCGTTCGCCGGAAGATGCGGTCTGGGTAGCGCGGATAGTGGGGGCCAGACCGCTTGGACCCGCGCGCCCGGTTCGCCGTGTAGAAGGCGAGCACGTTCGGACGGCTGCCGGTCACGACGCTCTGCTCGGAATTCACGACGACGATATTCTCTCCGCGGAGGAGTCGCTGCGCGATGCGACTCGCGGCGCGGCCGAGGACGAGACCGCTCACGTCCACGATGCTCGCAGCCGGCGAGCGCGGGGACGGGGGAGGACGAGACGTCGGGGGCGTCGGTCGGGAGGCGCGCGTCGCGGGCACGCGCTTCGACTCGGTCGGAGCGCCTGGTTCCGACGTGGCGCGCGCCCGGGGCGCTCGCTTCGGCCGCTCGCGCGGTGCATCGGCCTTCGAAGGTTCGGTCGGTTCAGCCAAGGAGTCGCACCCCCGCACCGGTCGGGTGGCGCTTCACGAGTTCGAGGATCGATACGACGGTCCCGCCGGCTCCGTGCACCTTCTCCCGTGCGGCCGAGGACGCGTGGAACGCGCCGACCGTGACGGCCTTCGTCAGTCGCCCGGCAGCGAGGAGCTTGCCCGGCACGACCACGAGGGCCTTCGGATCGGCGTGCCGTTCGATCGTCCCCACGTTCACGGGAGTGTGCTGGTGTCGAGGTCGTGCGAGGGAAGCAGCGACCGCGCCCCAGACCGGGGCCTTGTGGGCTGCAGCAGCTCGACGCAACTCAATGAGCGTGCGCCGGAGCTCTGGGTTTTCTTTGACGATGACGCGCAGCATGCCTCGGAGGCGGCTCCGACCCGGGTGCCCGATATAAGCATTGCCGAAAAGCCTGTCGAGAAATCTCTCGAGGCCGTCGGAAACCTGACCGTTTCGAACCCTCCCAGGAACCGCCTAAGTAGGCCTTCCCGAATGATGGAGCGTGTCGGCCGGCCCGCTCGCTCCCCCCCTCGAAGGAGTCGGGGCGATCGACGCTCTGTCGTGGAGCATCCCTGGCCTCCGCGAAGATCCCACGATGTGCGTGCGGTGCCGGTCTGCTCAGCTGCTCTGCGGGAAACCGGTCTGCCCGATTCTCGTGAAGTATCGAGCGTTCTCGCAGACCCTTCCGATGGTCCAAGGCGTCGAGTTCGATGGGAGCACTCCGCCGGGGGTGTTCATCGGACGATTCGGCTACCCGAAGGTTTCCCTCGGACCCCTCCTCTCCGCGGAACACGGAGACACGCTTCTCCTCGATTCGCCCGAAGATTGGGTGGGCAGGAGCGTCGAGGAGATCGTCGGGTTTCGAACCTCCCTCGTCCGAGGGACCCAGCGCATCGACGTCCGAGACGCGGAACGGCCGATCCGGATGGTCGAGGACGTGCAATCGATCGCCCTCGCCGCCGACTCCGTGGATCTCGAGGCAACGTTCAAGCGCCCGCCCCGGGGTCATCTCGCCCTCTCCGATGCAACGCCGCCGTTCGGTCCGACGGCCCCCGTGGAGCGTGTCCGGCTCGACGTGCGCAGATGGGATCCGCACCTCGACCGGCTCTCCTCCGATACGGATGCCAACGCGCGCACCGCGGTCGGGGAGCTCTACGGTCGGGGGGTCCGCGTCAGCCGGATCCAACGTGCTTTCAGCGCGGGAACCCTCGGCCGGCACGGGCGTCGAAGGTTCGTTCCCACGCGTTGGTCGATCACCGCTGTGGACGATCTCCTCGGGCTCGGGAACCTCGAACTCCTTCGAAGGATGCCCGAGCTCGGGGAGCTCCTGGTCTACCCGTTCACCGCGCTCGCCAATCGATGGCTGATCATCCTTCTCCCCGGTCCGTTCCGGTACGAGTCCATCGAGGCTTGGTACCCCAACACGCTCTGGAACCCGGACCCCGGGAGGATCGTCATGCTGGGAGATCACGAGGGCGTGCGGGGCCGCAAGACCTATGCCTCGATCGGCGGGTGCTACTACGCCGCCCGCTTGGCGGCTTCGGAAGCGCTCCTGCGGATCAATCGTCAGGCAGGCGTCCTCGTACTCCGGGAGGTCCACCCCGGGGAGATTCTCCCCCTCGGCGTGTGGAACATCCGGGAGCATGTCCGTGCGGCCCTTGCCCGGCCCCCCGAGCACTTTGGGAGTCTCGGCTCGGTCATCGAACGGATCGGCCAGGCGTTCGCCATCCCACTCGCCAGGTGGATGGCGCAGAGCGCGCTCTTGCACGAGGTTCGCACGCAGCGTCGGCTCGACGACTTTCTCGCGGCTGAAGGGGTTCGGCCTTCCGGCTTCGCTAGCTAACGGGGGACCCGCAGCGGCCGCAGAACTGGTCGTTCGCCTCGAGCGGCCCTCCGCATCGGGGACACTTCGCGGGCGCCCGAGGGGCCCCGCAGGAGCGGCAGAAGGCGTCCTCGCGGCGGGTCGGTCGGCCGCATTTGGGGCACACCTCTGGCGATTCGAGGATCGGTGTGGATCGAAGAGCCTCGGTCCCCCCCACCGTGGTTGCTCTACTGGCCGATGGGGCGGCACGTGGGGGCGGAAGAGTCTCGATCTTCCCGCCGAGCGTCCGACGCGCCTTCAGGGCGATCCGGAGCGCCTCGGTGTACTCCTCTTGTCCCTCGGCCGAGTGGGCTTCGGTGGCGAGGCGGCTCGCCTCGACGACCGCGGCGGCCGCAGGGCGATCGCGTTGGGCGATCTCGAGCTCGTCGCGGAGGAGGCTCAGCTGGAAGTGCGACTCCATCCGATTCTTGGGGATCGCGGGGCGCGGTGCCTCCGGGGGGATCGCAACGACCGACTCGGAGTCTTCCGCAAGGCCGTTTCCCAACGGGTCGGGTGCTCCCAACGCGAGCGCGGCGAGGCTCTCCGGTCGCACGGTGGATGACCCCGATGGGGTGGGCGCGGCCGACGACCGACTTTGCTGCCGCAACGAGACCAGGACATCATGCGCGGTCCGTCCGAGCTGGAGGGAGTGATGGTAGTCCTGGCGCCGATAGGCGGCCCCGGCGTCGTCGAGCAGGCGCCGCGGCCTCGAGACGTCGACCCCGTCCCGCTCGAGGATGCTCGCCTCCTGGAGGGCGATGCGGATCTGGTTGTGGGCGCGGTCCTCGACGACCTCCTTGGCGTCCGAGATCTCGCCGCTGAGCTGGCGGCGGCGAAGGCGGGTCCTCCGGATGATGAAGAAATTGAAGAAGAGAAACACCGCAACGAGGATCGCGATGACGATGAGAAGGTCGACGGTGAGCGCGAGATCGGTCAATGGTGGGTCGAAGGGAACGGTGGGGTGCTCGCCCCCCTAGGTCGCCTCCCGCTCTCTCAGGTGTGGTAGGTGTATTTATTCGTCGAGGCCGAGGCGCGTCCTCCTCGCAGGGCCGCGGAGTGCCGCTGCGAGAGACTCTGGCGCCTCCGGGCGAAGAGATAACTCCCCCCCCTTTGAGAGCGCCAGATGGCGCGTTGCGATCGGATGCACGGGGAGTGGGACCGATTGGCGAATGGCGAAGTGCATTCGGGCGAGCTTCCGTCATGGACGCACGTGACCGGTCCCGTGCTGTGGTACGTCTCCCAGGGCCCGTACTCGGGCCTCGGCGAGGCGTGGAGCGTGTTCATGCGGAAGGCTCGCGCGACCTTCCCCTCTGCAGAACTGGCAGGACCCCCGGGCGATGTCTACGTCTGCGCGCCCGAGGATCACGCTGGCTCGGGCGCGGCCCGCCTCACGACACTGATGTGGGCCCCGCTTCGATCCTAGGGGATCCCGTTCGTCGACCAATCCTAGGGCTTTCGGTGCACCTGGACTCACGGCCGAACCTCTTGTAGGGGGCACGCGTCCTCGGCCGGCATGGCCCCTCTCGCGACCCCGCCCGGTGTCGAGTCGATCTGCAGGAACGTCCTCGTCCGGACCCTCCGGATGCGCCGCGGCGAAAACCTCCTCGTCGAAAGCTGGACGCACATGCTTCCCTGGGCGAACGCGTTCGTGCTCGAGGCACGCCGCCTCGGGATTCGGACGACGCTCCTCTACGAGGAGGAAGCGACGTACTGGCGCGCGGTCGAGGAGTGCAAGCCGAAGGAGCTCGGGCAGTTCCCCGAGCCCGAACTCGGCGCGCTTTCCAAGGCCGATGGCTACGTCTTCCTCTGGGGTCCGGAGGACCGCCCTCGACTGCGGGCGCTCCCGAAGGAGAAGTTCGACGCCTTGGTTGGATACAATTCGAAGTGGTACCAGGCCGCCGAGAAGGCCGGCATCCGAGGGTGCCGGATCGAGCTCGGCCAGGCGACGGATCCGGCGGCCCGATTCTATGGGGTGAACGCAGCCGTGTGGCAGCAGAACCTTCTCGATGCGATGGAGGTCGATGTCCGATCCATCGCGCGAGACGCGGCCCGACTCGCGGCCCGCCTCCGAAAGGGGAAGACGCTGCACGTGAGCCACGCGAACGGGACGAACGTCCAGCTACGCCTCGCGGGCCGGAAGCCCGTCGTCGACAGCGGGATCGTCACACCCGAGGACGTCCGGGCCGGCAACAACATGACCACCGTCCCCGCGGGGGCGGTGTACGTGGCCCCGGACGAGAAGTTCATCGAGGGGAACGCCCGGGCGAATCGACCGAGCTACCCGACGAAGGGGATGCTGGGCGGCGGCGAGTGGTCGTTCTCCGAGAACCGGCTCGCGAGCTTCCACTATGAGAGCGGTGAGGACCGGTTCACCGCGGCGTACGAGGCGGCCCCCGCCCACAAGGACCGGATCGGGTTCGTCTCGATCGGGCTCAATCCGAAGTTGCACCTTGCGCCCGGCATCGAGGACTTCGAGCGCGGGACCGTGTTGCTCGGGATCGGGTCGAACGGTGCCTTCGGTGGGAAGAACCGGATCCCGTTCCAGTCGTGGCTCGTCCTTGCCGGCGCGCACGTCGACGTTGACGGGACCCCGATCGTCGCCGACGGAGAGATCCTCTAGAACCAGGCCGCTCGCGGCCGGATCAGGCAACGTCCCTGAGGGAGGGTGCGGCTTCGGTCCGACCCACGAGATACGTGGAACGAGCCCCCTCGATGACCACCGGGATCTCCGAACCCAACGGGAGTGCGCCCGGAAGCACGACCGCGAGGTAATTGGGGAGGCGCGCCACGGTGGACGGCCCGGGCCCGCGTTCGACCGTCAGCGCGTTCGACGCTCGTCCGATCCAGCGCTCGAAGTGGCGCCGCGCGATCCGCATCCGGAGCGCGGCGAGCGCGCGAGAACGGCGCTTCGCGATTCTCGGTCCGAGGGGGGGAAGACGCGCCGCCGGCGTCATCGGTCGCGGGGAGAACCTCGTGACGTTGACGATCTCCGGTTCGATCTCTTCCACGAGATCGAGGGAGGCCAGGAAGTCGCGGTCTCCTTCCGTGGGAAACCCGACGATGATGTCGGTGGCGAGGGTGAGGTCGGGGAGGCGGGCTCGCGCGTCCCGAACGAGCCCTCGGAAGGTGTTCACGTCGTATCCGCGCCGCATCGCTCCGAGCACATCATCCGATCCGCTCTGGACGGGGAGGTGCAGGAATCGGAAGTAGCGACCTCGTTCAAGTGCCTGAAGGGTCCGGCCCGCGATGGGCTCGAGCGTCTGCGGGCTCAGCATGCCGAGCCGCACCTTGTGCGAGCCTGGGATGCCTCCGACGGCGTCGAGGAGGTCCGGTAGGGTCGGCGAGCCTTCGAGGTCCCCGCCCCATGCCGACGTATCGAGGGAGGAAAGTCGGATCTCGGCAGCGCCCCGGTGAAGCGCGGCCTGGACCGCCTCGACGAGGGCGGGGATCGATCGGCTCTCGAGCCGTCCCCGGGCGAGCCGGCTGAAACAGTACGAGCACGCGCTCGTGCACCCCTGCGCAATGGGGATCTCCTCAATGACCGGGGGCGGAATCGACGACACCGTGTCCTTCAGCGGGGCGGGGGGACCCGCAGAGGGGGGGCCAAGAAGGCTTGGAATGCGGGACTGGTCCCGGATGGGGACGATGGTTGTCCTCGCGAGGGCCGGGCCCGTGAGGAGGTCGGCGCGCAAGGGGACGAGGCACCCGGTGACGACGACCCGGGGGAGCTGCTCGGCGAGCCAGCTCCACCGTCGTACCATGCGCGCCTCGGTCGGGCCGATGACCGCGCAGGTGACGAGGACGCCCGCGTCGGCGGCCGCTGGCGAAACCGCGATCGAGTGCCCCGCCGCGTGGAGGCTGCGGGTGATCGCAGCCCCTTCTCCGAGGTTCTGGGCGCAGCCGAACGACTCGACGTAGACGCGCATGGAGCGCTCTGCTCCCGGGTCTTCGGATCCCTCGGCGCTAGAAGACGGAGAGCTTGTCGGTCAGGAGCCGCTGCGGGATCGAGCCGATGTCGTCGAACCACCGGTTCGCCACGGACTCGGCGTCCGACTTCACCTTCGAGAGGCGCACTCCCTCCGCGGGCAAGATCTGGATTCCCGCGATCTGCGGTTCGTCGACGGGACGGCCGATCTGGGAGAGGATCCGGACGTGGACCTCTCGGATGTTCCCCTTCGCTTCCTGGACGATGTCGTTCGCGATGAGGATCCCGAGGAGATTGTAGATCTTGCCGACGTGGTTCACCGGGTTCTTTCCGGCCGACGCTTCGAGGCTCATCGGCCGGCACGGGGTGATGAGTCCGTTCGCCCGGTTCCCGCGGCCGACGGAGCCGTCGTCCCCGGCCTCCATCGAGAGTCCCGTGACCGTGAGGTAGAATCGGCCGAGCTCGGGGTCGTCGGCCGTGTTC
>JAKIWU010000017.1 GCA_022749905.1 Thermoplasmata archaeon | reverse complement strand
CGGCAGCCGCGACGGGGCGCTCCGCCCAGACGTCGAAGTCGGTGACCATCGCGAGGCACGCGTAACAGAGGGCGCGCTCCCGGGCGAGCGTCGCCTCCGGAACGAGGGTCATGCCGATCACGTCGGCGAACGAGCGGAACCAGCGTGACTCGGCGCGGGTCGAGAACCTCGGCCCTTCGATACAGACGTAGGTCTTCCCCTCAGCGAACGGGGACTGCGCGGTTCGTCCGGCGGAGACGGCCGATGCGAGGAGCCTTGGGCAGAACGGGTCGGCCATCGAGACGTGCACGACCTCCCCTCCCTCGTGAAACGTCGTCGCGCGCTGGCGTGTGAGATCGACGAACTGGTCCGGGAGGACGAACGTCCCCGGGGGAAGCTCCTCGCGGAGCGAGCCCACCGAGTTCACCGCAACGATCGACTCCGCGCCGAGCGAGCGAAGGGCGTCGATGTTCGCACGGTAGTTCACGCGGTGCGGAGGGATCGCGTGCCCCGGACCGTGCCGGGCGACGAAGACCACCGGTGTCCCTGCGATGTGACCGACTTCGATCGGTCCGCTCGGGGCCCCCCACGGCGTGGCGACACGGTGGCTCGTGCGTTCGCCCGGTTCGAAGAGGTCCGTGATGCCCGAGCCTCCGATGATCCCGATCCTTGGGGAGGCGTCCGTCATCGGGCACTCCTCCCGGCCGGCGGGAGTCCGGTGCGGGCGAGGACCTCGGCGAGCGTCACGTCCCCCCGGGTCCGTTCGAGGAGCGCGCGTGCGGTGTCCTGCTTCGGCTTGAGCGGGACGATCGACCGCGGGGCCTCGAAGTGAAGGAGCGAACGCACGACCGAATCCATTTCGCCGAGCCGCCGCCGCGCTGCGGCGAGGTCGCCCGCGCCCAGCGAGGAGAGCACGAGGCGACGAATCTCCCCCACGAGGTCGCCGAGACCGGGCAGGTAGGCTTCGGCACCGACGCCGAGCTCCCGAGGCGAGGGCAACCGGGCCCCGCGGAGGATCCGGGCGAGGAGGATCGCCTCGACCGCCTCTTGCAACGCGTCGTGGGCGATTCCTCCATCGCCACCGCGACCGGTGCGTACCCGGCGGGCGAGCGTTCGGAGGCCGGATCCAATCGCGCGAATCTCGGCGGCCGTTCCCCTTCCGTCGTGGATCCGGCCCATGGTGGCCTGCGCGAGGCGCCGGAGGGCGCGGCTCTCCTCGAAGAGTGCGTCGCGCCGATGTTCCTCGGCTCGGAGCTCCGCCTCGATCGCTCGAACCGTCGGCGCGGGAAGGAGGGCCCGTGGGGCCTCCCGACCCCTAACGGAACGGCGTGAACCGGGTGTCGTCGTCCCCTCCGTCCAAGAGCCCGAGACGGACCCCGGCGTCGAGCCAGCCGTGCGCGTAGCTCGCGGCGGCGAGGGCGCGTTCGGGGTCGCCCTTCGCGCGGAAATGCTCGGCGTCCGCGAGGTAGGCGCGTGCCATCGCGAGGAAATCGTCGGCCGCCCCGACGAGGAAGGAGCGGCGTGGAGGCGAGGCGCGCACCCGGGTGAGCGCCTCCTTCGTGAGCGCGAGATACTTGGGGAGGAGAGGCCCCTCGGCGGCCGGCGTCACGCCTTCGGCACCTTCTCCCAATCCTTGAGGAACCGGGCGAGCCCGATGTCGGTGAGGGGGTGGTGGACGAGCTTGTCCATCACGGCGAACGGCATCGTCGCGATGTCCGCGCCGAGCTTCGCGGCCTCGAGGACATGGACCGGATGCCGGACGCTCGCGACCAGGATCTCGGTCTTGACGTGGTAGTTCCGGTAGATCGTCACGATCTCGCGCACGAGCTCCATCCCGTCCTCGCTCTGATCGTCGAGGCGCCCGATGAACGGGCTCACGTAGGCGGCCCCCACCTTCGCGGCGAGGAGCGCCTGGTTCGCCGAGAAGACGAGGGTCATGTTGACCCGGGTCCCTTCCGCGGCGAGCACCTTCGTCGCCTTGAGGCCGTCCGGGGTCATGGGGCACTTCACGTAGATCGACGGGTGGATCCCGCGCAGGTGCCGGCCCTCGACGATCATCTGGTCTGCGGCGGTCCCGACGACCTCGGCCGAGACCGAAGGTACGCCCACCGCGCAGATCTCCCGGAGCACCTCCTCGAACCGGCGGCCCTCCTTCGCGACGAGGGACGGGTTCGTCGTGACACCGTCGAGGATCCCGAGCTCCCACATCGTCCGGATCTCCGTGACGCTCGCGGTGTCCAGGAACAGCTTCATGGATGCGACCCTCCGACGGCGTTCGTCTACGTCACCTTGCCGCGCGCCCTCAATAGCTCATAGGCTTCCTCGAGACAACGCTCGAGGCTGAGGCCGAACGGATCCGTTCCCGGCGTGATCGGCTTGGATGGAAAGAGATCCGGCGCTCCCATCCGCCGGACCGGCACGGGGTACTCCTCCGCCGTGGCCGAGGCGACGAGAGCGCCGAGGCCGCTCAGGACCGAATGATCCTCGAGGGTCAGGATCGCGCCGGTCTCGCGTGCGGCGCGGAAGAGCGCCTTCGCATCATAGGGCTTGATGGAAGCGAAATCGAGGACGCGCGCGCCGATGCCCACGCGGGCGAGTTCCGTCGAGGCTTCGACGGCTCGGGCGACCGGCCGACCGACCGCGATGAGGGTGAGGTCCGCCCCCGGGCGGAGCTCGCTCGCCTTCCCGATCTCGAACATCCCATCCGTGACCACGGGCAGGCTCTCCGATCCGAAGCGTAGGTAGGCGGGACCGTGGAACCCGCCGAGGGCCCGAACGACGCCCGCCGTCTCGGGGGCGTCCGCCGGCGCGACGACCGTCATGCCGGGGAGGCCGCGCATCAAGCCCAGGTCTTCGACCATCGCGTGCCCCGCGGGGCCGACGCTGCCGGGAGCCGCGCCCGGATCGGCCACGATCTTGACGTCCGCCTTGGGCTCGCAGACCGAGGCGCGCACCGCGTGGTAGCCATGGGAGGCTGCGTGCAGGGCGAGGGCGCGGGCGAACACGCGTTTCCCGTCCCCCGCGAGACGTGCGGAGGTGACGACCGTCGAAGGGTCGTCGGCGCTCACGTCGATGAACCGCTCCGGGAACCGGTCCCGGAAGGGGTTCTCCGGCGCGGGGCGGAGATAGTCGGCGTCGACCGCGACGATGTTCGTGTTCGATTCGGCGAGCTCCACGAGGGCTCGGTCGTAGGCATCCCGGAGGCTCTCGAGGGTGGGCGCGTTCACGGAGTCCCACCCTTCGGCTTGGTCGATACCCGACGACGCGAAGCGGGCGGTGGGACGACGAGGGGCGAGGCGGCCGAACCCGATTGCACGGACCGTAGAGCCGCGAGGTCGCGTTCGTAGGCCCCGTAGTCGTCCTCGCCGAGAGGCGTCTCGAGATACCCCGGAACAGCGGCCCAACGAGGATCAATGACCAGCGGTCGAAAGCCTTCGAGCCCGATCCGTCCCGCTCCGATGTTCTCGTGGCGGTCGCGATGGGATCCGAGCTCTTCCTTCGCATCGTTGAGATGGAAGGCCCGTACCTCCCGCGTCCCGATCTCCGTCTCGAGGCGATCGACGAGCGCCCCGTACGTCGGCTCCGTTCGAAAGTCGAGTCCGGAGGCGAGCAGGTGGCATGTATCCAACGTGATCCCAACCCGCGATCGATCCTCGACCTTCCCGAGGATCCCGGCGAGCTCGCCGAACGATCGACCCATGGCGCTTCCCTGGCCCGCCGCGTTCTCGAGGAGGAGGCGCACCTTGAACCCGGGGGTCGCCTCGATCGCGAGGTTGACGCTCTCGGCGATCCGGGCAACGCCGGCCTCGACTCCGTCGCCCATGTGCGCCCCTGGGTGGAAGATGAGCCCGTCGACCCCGAGCAGTTCGGCCCGCCGAACCTCGTCGAGAAAGACGCGACGCGAGCGCCCGAGCGCCGGCTTCTTCGGAGAGGCGAGATTCGCGAGGTACCCGTGGTGGATCGCCGTGGCCTTCAACCCCTCCCGCTCGACCGCCTCGTGAAACGCCCTGGCTGAGGCCTCGGGGATGGGAGTGCTCTCCCAGACCTGGGGGCTCTTCGAGAAGATCTGAATCGCCTCGCACCCGAGACTGTGCCCTTTTGCTGGGGCCTCGGCGAGGCCGTCCGCGATCCCGATGTGGGCCCCGAGGTACACGATGCGAGCACCCCGGCCCGAGATTTAGAGGTTGGCCGACGCGACGGCCCGGAGGCTCAACGGAGAGGGAGGCTGACAGCTTTCCGCGGTTCCCGTAGGCTCGCGCACTTCAGTACCGCGCGGAACGTCTGTGGGCTTAACTTCCGGGTTCGGAATGGGACCGGGTGTTTCCCCACCACTTTGGCCGTCAGCCGAGCGTTCGACGGAACGTCGGTATTTAGCGTATGCGCGGGGAACCACGGCGACGTCAACGCCGACGACAACACAGAAGCCGTATCATGGCGCGTCCGTACCCCGGACGGTCCCGGAACCGGGCGGGACCGAGCGGAACGAAAGCTCCATGATCGACCCCCCCGGACCCCCGGTACGCGACTACTTCCTCGACCTCGAGGTCGATCACGCCACCCTAGCCTTCACCGGCTCCGTTCGGATCGTGTTGGGCGAGGCGGTCCGGGAGCTGCGCCTCAATTCCCTGGGGCTCGAGGTGACGTCAGAGACCGAAGGCTCCCGCGTCGTTCCGAACGCCGAGAAGGAGGAGATCACGGTCGAGCTCCCAGTACCGGCCTCCGAGCTGCGCCTCACGTTCCGGGGTCGGGCGAGCGAGAACGGGCTCATCGGCCTCTACCGGTCGCGCTACGGGGAATCGTACATCCTCACCACGCAGTGCGCCGCCACGGGGACGAGGATGCTGTTCCCCTGCGTCGATCGACCGGACCGGAAAGCGGTGGTCCATCTCCGCCTCACGATTGACGAGGGACTCGAGGCGATCTTCAACACGCCCCGGGTCGGAGTCGCGAACCGAAACGGACGCCGAACCTACGACTTCGCGCCGACCCCCGCGATGTCCACGTACCTCACGTACCTCGCGATCGGACGGTTCGACTGGTTGCACGGCCCTGAGGAACGTGTGCGGGTCTCCGTGGCCGCACCGCCGGGCCGGCGCGCCGCGGGCCGGTACGCGCTCGAGAGGGCCCGCGAGATCGTCCGCGCGCTCGAGACCTACTACGGGATCCCGTACCCGCTCCCGAAACTCGACCTGATCGCCGTCCCCGAGTTCGCCTACGGGGCCATGGAGAACTGGGGGGCGATCAGCTTCCGCGAGATGCGGCTCCTCGTCGATGCCTCCACGAGCGGACAGCAGCGGAAGGCGACGCTCACCACCATCGCCCACGAGATCGCCCACCAATGGTTCGGGAACCTCGTGACGATGGAGTGGTGGACCGACATCTGGCTCAACGAGAGCTTCGCCACCTTCCTCGAGGAGAAGATCGTCGAGCAGCTGTACCCGGACGAAGGTGCCCTCGATGAGCTGCTCCTCGAATGGACGACCCCCGCCCTCGCCGGGGATTCGCTCCCGGTCACGCATCCGGTCAGCGTACCCGTAGAGCGACCCGAGGAGATCGGCCAGGTGTTCGACGAGATCAGCTACGGGAAGGGCTCGGCGGTCCTCCGGATGATCGAGGGATTCGTCGGGCCGGAGGCGTTCCGCCGCGGCGTCACGAGCTACCTCAACGCGCACGCCTACGCGAACGCCACCTCCGACGATCTCTGGGCCGCGCTCGAAACGGCCGCCGCGCGCCCCCTCTGCCCGATTCTCTCCGCCTGGATCCACCGTCCCGGCGTACCGATCGTTCGGGCGCGCCTCGATTCGGGCGAGCTCCGGATCTCCCAGGAGCGCTTCTCTCTCGACGGCAAACATACCCCCGAGACGTGGCCGATCCCGCTCTCGGTGGCGCGATCCGGCGAGGTCGCACGCAGCCTGTTTGAGGCGCGCGACACGTCGCTCGGTCCCCTCGGGCCCGGCCCGGTCCACCTCAACCCCGGAGCGCTCGGATTCTACCGGGTCCACTACGACGACGAGCTCTACCGGCGCCTCTTGAGCGCGTTCCCGACCCTCCCGCCGACCGACCGCTGGGTCCTCCTCCAGGACCTCGGCGCGTTCCTCTTCTCCGGCGACGTGCCCCGGTCGCGCTACTACGAGTTCCTCGACGCAAGTCGCTCCGCGACCGACTACCTCGTCGTCCACGAGCTCGCGAATCAACTCTCCTCGACCTCGCCCGGTCGCCATCCGACGCCCATCGGCGCGCTCGCCGGAGACGACCGCGAGTTCCGGGAGCACGCGGTCGGGTGGCTGACGGCGCAGATCGAACGCCTCGGCCTCGAACCCCGCGCCGGGGAGCCGGAGAGCGATGCGATCGCGCGGGGACGCGTCGCGAGCTCCCTCGTTCCGCTCGACGCTGGATTCGCAAGCCGCCTCGCGGCGCGCTTCGACGAGCTTGGAAAGCTCGACCCCGATCTCCGATGGCCCGTCGTCCTCGCGTTCGCCGGCGCGGGCGGTGCGACGGAGTTCGAGCGCATCGTGCGTGCGATCGCTGAGGCAGCCTCGGAAGGCGACGCGAACCGGCTCGAACGTGCGCTCGCCCGCTTCCCCCAACGAGAGCTCGTGGCGCGCGCTCTCGAGCTCGCTCGGACCCCCCTCGTCAACCGAGCCCACCTGGTCAGCGTCGTTCGCGAGGCCGCTCTCAACCCCGCCGGTCGTGAGGCAGCGTGGGCATGGGTGCGGACGACGATGCACGCGATCGACCAGGAGTACCGCGGGACGAGCGTGATCGGGAATATCCTCGAGTGGGCCGTTCCATACGCCGCCCTAGGTCACCTCGAGGAGGCGCGCGCCGAGCTCGCGGACCGGCCGTTCGTCGAGGGCGACCGCGGGGCTCGGAAGGCGATCGTCCTGCTCGAGATCTACGAGCGCTTCCGGCGTGGCGCGGGGTGAGGCGGCGGCCTGCCCGAGCCCGACCGACCGGACCAGGTCGTGTCCGACGAGGACCAAATGTACCAGGTACCGTGTGCCTGGCTCAGACGGCGCCCGTCCCCGTCGAAGAGGTTCCCCTCGGCAAACGCGAGGTGGCGGCCGCGCCGCACGACCTCCCCCTTCGCGCGCAGGATCTGGCCCTCGCGGCCGGGGCGGAGGAACTCGACGTAGAGCGAGGTCGTGGCCGTCGACTCGTTCTCGTCGAGGAGCGTGACGACGGCTCCGCCCATCGCCGTGTCGAGGATCGTGACGAACACCCCGCCGTGCACCACCTGGTTCACATTGAGATGCCGGGCCTCGACCTTGCCGGAGACCACGCACGTTCCATCGTGGGTCTCCGCGGGCTCGATCGAGAACCCCACCTCCCGGTGGAAGCCCCCGAGCTGTTCCCTCCAGTCGGTCGGTGGGTGGATCGGGCGCGGCTCGACGCGCGGGGATTGCGGCGGCACGACGGCGACGAAAGCCCCGCGCTGATAAGTACGCGCACCTCGTCGGGCGCCTCGACCGGTCGGGAGGGACCCGGTCGACGTTGGCGGACGCGACGTTCGAGGCGGGCCCCAACATCGCGCTCGTCAAGTATTGGGGCGCGCGCGACGCTGCGCGGGTTCTCCCGAACAACAGTTCCCTTTCGGTCACGCTCGACCGGCTTCGGACGAGAACCACGGTCCGCTTCGACCCCACGATGAGGGCCGACACCTTCACGCTCGACGGGACGATCGTGACCGGCCGGCCCCTGGACGAGGTGAGCCAATTCCTCGACCGAGTCCGGGCCCTCGCCCACAACGAGAACCGCGCGTCGGTCGACTCGACCAACAACTTTCCGACCGCGAGCGGGCTCGCGAGCAGCGCGAGCGGATTCGCGGCCCTCGCAGGAGCCGCCTCGACGGCGGCCGGGCTCGACCTCTCGCCCCGGGCCCTTTCCTCGCTCGCGCGACAGGGTTCGGGCAGCGCCTCGCGGTCGATCTTCGGAGGATTCGTGGAGTGGCGGGCGGGGCGGCGCGCCGATGGACGCGATTCCTACTCCGTCCCCCTCTTCCCGGAGGATCACTGGCCCGAGCTTGTGGACCTCGTCGCGGTCGTGCGCGACGCTCCGACGAAAGCGATCCGCTCGGGGGTGGCGATGCAAGCGACGGTCGCGACCTCACCCGGATACGGCCAAAGGCTCGCGGAGGTCCCGGGACGCCTCCGCCGGATGAAGCGGGCGATCCGAGATCGGGATCCGGAATCGCTCTTCGACGCCACGATCGAGGAGTGCGACAGCTTCCGCGGCGTCTGCGAGACCACCGTGCCCGCGCTCAACTATCTCACCCCCACCTCGCGCCGACTGCTCGAGGCGGTGCGCGCTGCGAACCGGGAGGCGGGACGAACCATCGCGGCCTACACGCACGACGCCGGCGCGCACGTGCACGTCTTCACCACGCGTCCCGCGCTCCCCGTGTTGAACCGACGGATGGCGGGCGTCGACGGGGTGGCCCGGTGGATTACCGCGAAGCCCGGCCCCGGCCTGCGGTCCGTCGCCGGGGGTGCCTCGACCCGCCACCGCGCGCGGGACGGCGCGCCCGTGTAGCGGCGCGCGTCCGGTGACGAGCCTTCGCCTTCCGTTCCGGGAGAGAGTAGAGCTCGAGGACGATCTGGTCGGGATCGATCCACGAGGCCGAGAAGTACCCCGGGCTGAACTCGGGGTGGGGCTCGGCGGGGAAGAACGGATAGATCTCCTGGCGGGTGAGCTCCGCCTCGCGCGCGCGGACCGCCTCCTCCGAGGGCATCCGGAACGCGAGGTGTTCCGCGACGACCTCTTCGTCCCCGGTCGGGGGATGGCGTCGGATCCGGTGGTGGCGGCCCCCGAGGAACCAGAACGTCAGCGTTCCGTCGGTGTAGCCGAGGTACTCCGCCTCGGAGACGAAGCGGCGGTACCCGATGGGAACGAGGAAGCGGTCGTAGAAGGCACGGGTCCGGTCGATGTTCGAGACCTCGAGCGAGACGTGATGGAGAACGCCCTTCGCCACGGAGCGCCGATGCGAGGCGCGCTAGTTAAAGCCCACAGGACCGGGGCGGTCAGGGCACGTGCCGGTCGAAATCCGGCGATGGAAGCTCGAGGCCGATCGAGGCTACGAGGGGCGTGATCTCCTGGAGGTACTTCGCCCGCGCTTCCTCGTTCGTCCACCGCTTGAGGCCCATCTCGATCGCCTTGCGACTTGTCTCGGAGTTCGAGTGACCGAACATGTCGAGAGCGCGCGGGTACCATTTCTGGACCGCCTTCTGCGCGAGCGCCTTCGAGTCCGCGTACTTCGCACCGTCCTTGACGATCCGTTTTAGCACGCTGAACCCGAAGTTCAGGTGCAACTGCTCCTCGGAGAGCATGAGCGGCATCGCGCGGGCGAGCGGTCCGTAGGAGCACTCTTGGAACGCCCGGAGCTGGTAGACGCCGACGCGGTCGACGAAGCACGTGAACGCTCCGACGTCCGCCCAGCGATCGAACTTCATGTTGAACGCGTCGAGCTTGTGTTCGCCCTCGCGTTTCGCGAGAAGCTCGTCGATGAACTTCTGACCCTCCTCGCCGAAGTCGCGGAGGATCCGACAGGCCTGGAGCCCGTGCCGCGCCTCGTCCGCGACGATCCGCGCCTCGATCCACCGGTCCTCGAGCGTCGGTGCCTGGTCGAGCCAGGGGCGGTGCTGCTGGATCGAGGCGAACTCGGTGTCCGCTTGGACGACCATGAGTTTCACGATGAGCTTGCGCATGTCGGGCGGGACCTCCTCGGCCGTCTCGTACTTCCGGACGCCTACTGACTGGCCCCAGAGGATCTCCCGGACGGGTTCGATCGTGCCGCCGCCTTGCAGGTTCCTCGACGTGGGTCCGGCGCTCTTCGGGACGGGTGCGGGCGCCGCCGGCGTTGCGGGTGCCGCCCTCAGCCCCTCGCGCCCGTTCGTACGCGTCAGCGCCCCTTGAAGGTCGGCTTGCGCTTTTCCGCGAAGGCGGCCAAGCCCTCCTTCGCGTCCTCGGTGATGAAGAGGCGGTTCTGCAGCTCGCGCTCGAGCGCGAGGCCCGCGGTGAGCGGCTCCTCGATGCCCTCCATCACGGAGCGTTTGATGAGCGAGATCGCACGCGAAGGTCCCTGGGCGAGGGCGTGGGCGTACGCCGCGACGTCGTGCTCGAACGTCTCCTTCGGAAAGACGTAGTTCACGAGCCCGATCTGGAGCGCCTCGTCCGGGCTGAGGAGCTTGCCCGTGATCATCATGTCGAGAGCGCGTGAGGTCCCGACGAGGCGAGGAAGGCGCTGGGTCCCGCCGGTTCCTGGGAGGACGCCGAGGGTTACCTCAGGGAGGCCGATCTTCCCCGAGTCCTTGGCCATCAGCCGGATGTCCGTCGACAGAGCGATCTCGAGGCCCCCGCCCACGCAGTGGCCGTTGATCGCAGCGATCACGACCTTCGGGGTCTTCGCGAACTTGTCGAGCGTCTCCTGGCAGTGGAGGCAGAACATCGCCTTGAAATCCGGCTGGCTCTGCTTGAGCATCTCGATGTCCGCACCGGCGCTGAAGAAGCCCGGGATGCCGCTCGAGAGGACGATGACGCGAGCCTTCTCGTCGAAGCGGAGCTCCTCGATCGCCTCGTCGAACTCGCGCATCATGTGGATGTCGTAGGTATTCGCCTTGCCCTTCGCGACAACGATGTGGCCGACGTTCCCGTCGTCCACGCGCGTCGAGACGTACTTGCCTTGCATCGAGGCCCTCCGAGGGGGGTGCGGGCGGGGAGTCGGGCCGTTCCGATAAAGGTGCCGGGTGCGCGCGAGGGACGCCGACGGCGCGCGGCCTAGTTCGGGTCGCGCAGCTCGATCGAACCGTCGGCGTGCCCCACGTAAACCCGCGAGGCGAGGCCGACGAAGAGGCCGGTCTCAACCACGCCCGGGATCCCGCGGATCTCGGCGTCGAGCGTCCCAGGGGTTTCGACCGGCTCCGGTGGCCGTACGTCGACAAGTTCGAGCCGATTGTCGGTGTGGAACGGCTCGTCTCCGCCCGCGACCGTGCGCAGGACGGCCTTCAAGCCCCGGCGCTCGAGCTCGCGAATCACGACGGGTCGTGCGAACGGAACGATCTCCACCGGGATCGACGAACGCGTACCAAGTCGGGGGACGAGCTTCGATTCGTCGACGACGATCACGAGCCGTGTCGCGAGTCGCGCGAGGACCTTCTCCCGGAACAGCGCCCCGCCGCGCCCCTTGGTGAGGTCGAGCCGATCGGAGACCTCGTCCGCACCGTCGATCATGCGGTCGAAGCGGTCTCCCGCCTCGAGGGGCCGTACGACGAGTCCTCGTTTCCGGGCGAGGGTTTCCGTCGCCAACGAACTCGCGACGCAGACGAGCTCCCCACCGTCCGGGAAGCGCCGGGCGATCGCTTCGACCGCGAGCCCAGCCGTCGATCCCGTCCCGAGGGCGACGCGCTCGCCCCGGACGACCTCCGCGGCCGCGCGTTCGGCGGCGGCTTCCTTGGCCCGCTCGATTCCCGTCGACACCACGTTGGCCGGGCCGACAGACCAGATAATCCTACCGGCGTTGCGTGGCCGAGCGGCGAAAGGAAGAAGGCCCCGAGGTAACTCCGCCCGCGCGTGACGACCTCGCCCACGAGCGTGCCGACGCCGCTCGCGCTCTCGATCGGCGGGTCGGTCCTGACCCAAGGCAACGACGATGCCGGCTACATCGGCAAGCTCGCCGATCTTCTCCACCGACTCGGAGCCACCCGCCCCCTCGTCGTGACAACGGGGGGTGGACGCACGGCACGCGAGTACATCCGGATCGGGCATGACCTCGGCCTCACCGAGATCGAGCTCGATGAGATCGGCATCGACATCACGCGCCTGCACGCACGGATCCTGGCGGCTCGGCTCGGACCCCCGACGCCGGCGCGTCCTCCGGCGACGATCGCCGAGGCGGTGTCCGAGGTGCACCGGTGCTCGCCCGTGGTGCTCGGGGGCACCGAGCCGGGGCATACCACAGACGGCGTTGCTGCGCTCCTCGCGGTGCGTCTCCGTGCCGAACGACTCGTCAACGCGACCCGCGTCGACGGACTCTACGAGCGGGACCCCGCGGTCGATCCGACGGCACGCCGGCTCGACCGGATCGGGTTCGAGGCGTTCCAGAAACTCGTCCACGAGAAGAGCCCCGATCGGCCGGGCCAGGAGTTCGTATTCGACCGTCTCGGTGCGGATGCGCTCACGCGGGCGAGGATTCCGATGGCGATCGTGAACGGTAGGGATCTTCCCAATCTCGAGGCCGCGCTTCTCGGCAGGGAGTTCCGGGGTACGATCGTTGGCTGAACCCCCGCACCGTCCATCGGCTTCCGTTCCCACCGGTTCCGAACGACGCCGCATCGTCTTCCTCGGACCGCCGGGAGCCGGCAAGGGCACGCAGGCCGTCGGGATCGCGCGCGCGCACGCGATCGCGCACCTCTCGACCGGCGACCTCCTCCGCGAGGCGGTGCGACGGAGAACGCCGCTCGGGGCTGAGGCCAATCGGTACATGAACGAGGGCCAGCTCGTCCCGGACGCCCTCGTGCTCCGGCTCCTTCAGGAGCGGATGACCGCGCCGGATTGCAGGAACGGCTTCCTGCTCGACGGGTTTCCGCGGAACGCGGCGCAGGCCGAAGCGCTCGAGGCGATCGCGTCGATCGATCGCGTGATCTTCTTCGAGATCCCGGAGTCGGTCCTCGTTGAGCGGCTCACGGCTCGCCGTCGCTGTCCGAAATGTGGGACCCTCTACAACCTCGTCAGTCGACCGCCGAAGCGTCCCGGGCGCTGCGACCTCGACGGGGAGGAACTCGCGCACCGGCCCGACGACAACGAGCCCACCGCGAGGGCGCGTCTCCGCGTCTACCTCGAGGAGACCCTACCGCTCCTCGAGTACTATCGGCGGCGCGGTCTTCTGGTTGGGATCGATGCCTCCGGATCGCTCGAGGCCGTCGAGGCCCGGATCGAGCGCGCGCTCCGTTAGCGGTGCGGCGCGCGCGACCTCCTCACCAAGCCTTATAGGCGCGTCCCCGGCTCTCGGCGGGTGTCCCGGCTTAGCTCAGTGGTAGAGCGGGGGACTGTAGGCGCGACCGCCGGACACCGGCGGCCCCCGTAGATATCCTCAGGTCGCCTGTTCGAGTCAGGCAGCCGGGACTCGCCCCTCCCAGCGAGGGTCGGGCGCCGTTGAGGGGCGCGCGCGATACCCTCCTAAGCTGAGCCGTGGGACGAGACCCTGGGAACTCCTCGCTCGCCGAGCCACCGGCCTGAGTGTCCAAGATTTTTCAAAATTCTTGGCCACCCCCATAAGAGCCGAGGGGGCGGTCTCGCATCCCACCGGGTAGGGGCGTTGCATCGAGAAACCGGATTCGTACGCGCGTCAATGGCCTCCTTGGGCGTCGTTGCCTTCGCCCTCCTCATGGTCGCCGGTTCCCTTCCGACGGCCTCCCACGACGGTCCGGCGAAGCTGGTGAACCCGAACGGATCTTCCCTCAAGGCGGCACTCGGAGGCTCGAACAATACCACGATCGCGAACACCACGACGGGATGTGTGGCCGGGATCTGCCAGAACTACACGCTTCCTTCGATTTACAGTACCGGAGGGCAAGCTCCTTCTGAGCAACGACACAGCGGTGCCTCGCTCAGCGGGTACAACGGCCACTACTGGGTGGGCGCCGCGTTCGCGGGGACGAACGGGAACAGCGTCGATGTCTACACGAGCGTGGCGTTGCCGAACATCGGCCCCCGCTACGGCGACTGGTACTACGAGGACCTCGCCGTGTTCGACTCGAGCTCGAACTACGACCAGATCGGGATCACCTCGAACTTCGCGACGGGCGGCGTCGGGACGGACGACTGGGAGGTCAACTGGGTGAACGTCGGGAGCTGCGGACAGGGGACCTTCTCCCTGGGCACCAACTGGAATCCTGACTGGACCTCCCTGAACCCGGGGGGTTCCTACACGTTCGAGCTGAAGCTCACGGGGAGCCTGATCACGTTCAACCTATACTCGGGGTACGGCACCGGATCCACGCAGCTCCTCAAGTCGTTCAGCCGTTCGGACTCCGCATCGCGATTCCTTCTCCAAGGAACGACGACCTGCGGCGGTAGCCACTACTACGGCTACGCCGCCTACGAGGAGGTCTACACGACCAACGTCCAGCCGTTCCCGAACTGGGATTTCAACTTCAGCAACAACCACGCCTCCGGCTCGTACGTTTCCTCCTGGTCGACCTTCAGCGCGTGCTCCGGCTCGGGCTGCCAAATTCCGGCGAGCCCCCACGGCTACTACGTCCACTTGAATCCGGGCTGGGCCCTCGTGCACATCGCGAACGAGGCGTTCGTGATCCTTCCCGCCGCTCTGATCGTCTACGAGTACCCCGGTTCGTTCGGGCCCCTCTCGGGCGCGCTCGGTCTTGTCGGAACCTACTGCCAAGCGACGGTCTGCGGCCTCGCCAACGCGACCGGGCTTCCGGGCTCGGGGTGGAGCATCAGCTATTCCGTCTGCTCGAGCCTGCCGTGCCCCTCGACCTCCCTCTCGTTCACGGTGCCCACCGGCGCGACGCAGGTTGTCATCACCATGGACAACGGTGGCGCCGGCGGCGG
>JAKIWU010000161.1 GCA_022749905.1 Thermoplasmata archaeon | reverse complement strand
CACGATGTAGTGCGAGCAGCCGAAGTTCTTGCGGACGATCCCGAGGAAGAGCGCGGCCTTCGGTCCGGCGTAGCGCATCGCGATCGAGAACGCCGCGAGAAGCACGCGGCTCGGGGGATGGTAGTTCTCGACGAGAGCCCGGTAGGCCCGCAGGATGATCTCGGGCTTGTAGTCCCCCAGCTTGAGACGCCCGACGACCGGGTGGATGAAGAGCGCGTCGACGTCCTCGCGATCGAGGGTGAGACGCTGGAGGTACTCGTGGGCGGTGTGCGGTGGGTTGCGGCATTGGTAGGCGGCGACGCTTTTCCAGCCACGACGGCGGAATTCTTCGCGGGCTCCCGAGGGCGAGAGCTCGAAGGCGCCGGTTGGAAGGTCGAGGCGACGGAGGAGGGAGATAGGGCCGCCGAGCGCGGTCGGGCCCAACGCTTGGATGTCCGCCACGTTCGGGTGGGCCGCGTCGGCCGTCCCATAGGTCCCGAGGGCGAACGCGCGCTTGTCGAGCGGAAACTTCTCTTCAACCCGTAGGATCGCGAACAGACGGTCGGCGCTGTCGAGGAGCCCCACCTCGTCGCCGGGGGAAACGACCCCTACCGTCTTCGCGTTCTCATCACCAGCCGGCGCGAGCGGGATCGGCATCGACCAGGCGATCCCGGATGGGAGGCGCCCGGTGCTGAGGACGCTCTCGAATGCCTCCCGGCCCATGAACCCCTCGAGGGGGCTGTAGGCGCCGATCCCGATCTTCTCGGCATCGAAGATCTGGTCCTCGAACGGGCGGAGGAGGAGAAGGTCCCGACGTTCGGCCTCGCGCCTCGCTCGCTCCTCCGGAGAAGCTTGAAGGTCGATGAGCCGACCGCCGTGGGCTTCCGGGATCATGCGAGCACCTCACGATCCGTCGCTCCCCCCCGATGCCGATGGTGGAGAGGCGGATCGTGCATCATGGGGAGGCCCGCGTCGCCTACGCCCTGGCCGATATCACGATTGGCCGACCCGATCCAGGGACACAACCGTGGTCGCAAGCGAACTCGAGATTGGGCAGGCTGAATCGACGTTGCCGAGGGAGGTCCGGGTCTCGACCTCGGCCGTGCCTTCCAATCGAGCGCGGAACCAGGCGACCACGGGCTCGAGGCTCTCGAACGGAAGGGCGGGGATGCCCCTTCGCTTGCAGAAGGTCAGGAGGCGGTGCCGCGCGAAGACGACATCGGCGACCTCCGCCGCGAATCGGTCCGTGCTCCCATCTCCCACGAACACCGACGTGTGGGATCGAGGAAGGGACGAACGCACCGCCTGAGCCTTGCAGATCCCGCAGAGGCGGCAGGTCGCGTGCCCGAACGGATGCTCGAGGACGAGCGTGCCCGTCGGATCCCGTCGCAGAACGTCGGTCTGAAAGGGCCACGCAATGCCTTCGCGCTGCAAGATCGGAGCGATGTAGAAGTCGACCCCCCCCGAGAGCACGGTGGCCCGGACGTGGTGGCGATCGAGGAGGTCGATGAGCTCCCGCGCCCCCGGTCGCAGAGGTGCAT
>JAKIWU010000160.1 GCA_022749905.1 Thermoplasmata archaeon | reverse complement strand
TGCGAGGCCTCACCTGCCTGTTCCGCACCTTCGGGATCCCGATGGAGCGGGGCCTCGAGGCGCCGCGACGTCCGGAGCGGCTACCCCACTACCTCTCCGAGGAGGAGACGCATCGGTTGTTCGAAGCGGTGCACTCCTCCCCGAGGGACTACGCCATCCTGCACGTCCTTGCTTACAGCGGCCTGCGTCTCGGGGAACTCTGCCGCCTCACCTTCGAGGATATCGAGTTCGACCGCGGCATCCTCCACGTGCGGAGTGGGAAGGGAGACAAGGACCGCGAGGTGCTCCTCGAGGAGAAGAGTCGGGATGCGATCGAGCGGTACCTCGCCGACCGCAAGCTCGCGGGGATCGAGAGCCCCCGGCTATTCCCCGTCAGCCCCGTCACGGTCGAGCGAATGGTCCGACGCGCGGCGAAGCTCGCGGGCCTCTCCCAGCACGTCACCCCCCACGTCCTCCGTCACACCCTCGCCACCGCCCTGCTGCGGAGAGGCTGCGACATACGGTACATCCAGAAGCTCCTCGGCCACGCCTCCGTGGCGACCACCCAGATCTACACGCACGTCGACACCCAGGCGTTGCGCGAGGCTTACCGCAAGGCGCAGCCCGAGTTCTAGGCGGCGCAGTCCGACCGGACTCTCCCGAGAGCGAGAAGTAGGGCGCCCCGCTTCGGCGACGCGGTGGCGGAAGAGAAGCATCGCGTCCTGATTCTCGGCGCCGGCCTTGCTGGCGTGAGTCTCGCCTTCCATCTTGCCCGCCGCCATCTCGGGCCGGTCGTCGTGGTCGACCCGCGGACGGTGGCGGCCGGCGCGACCGGCCGAGCGGCCGGGATCGTCACCACACAGCTCTGGAATCGGTGGGATGTCGAGGTCGCTCGCGAGACCCAGCAGGAGTACGCGGAACGCTCCCGGCGCTTGGGCCCGGGAGCCTATCGGCGCACCGGATTCTTGCGATGGACGCAGGACCCAGCCAAAGAGCCGATCCTCGACCGCGCGCGGGAGCGGTTTCGCGCTTGGGGTGTGGAGACCTCCGAACTGCGTGGCCCGGAGCTTGCCGAGAAATTTCCGTGGGCAGAGTTCGACGAACGCACAGTGGGCCTCTACTCCTCCGAGGACGCCTGCGTCAACCCGACCGACCTCGCCGCGGACTACGTCGACGAGGGCCGACGCTTGGGAGTCCGGTACGACCTCGGTCGGCTCCCGAGCCTCCCACGACGCTCGGGCTCCGGTTGGGAGCTCGAGGCTCCCGCCGGGCCGATTCGTGCTGATCATCTCGTCCTCGCGGCGGGGGCGTGGACCAAGCGCCTCGCGGCCGACCTCGGCCATCCGCTACCGATCGCGCCCTACCGCACGCAGGCGGCGCTGCTTCGTCCGGTCGAAACGCCGCCCAAGACGTTCCCGGCCGCCCACGACATCGATCACGATGTCTATCTGCGACCCGAGGACGCCTCCCGCATCCTCGTTGGGAACGGAACGGAGCTTCGGGAGGTGGACCCGGACCAGGTGCCGGGCGGCGGAACCCCGGAATTCCTTGAACACATCGCCTTCGCCCTCTCG
>JAKIWU010000016.1 GCA_022749905.1 Thermoplasmata archaeon | reverse complement strand
GTCGCCGCGGACCCTTCTCTCGACGCTTCGGAACGATACGACCGGGGCCCCCGGGGTCGCCCCGTCGGGTCCTTCGACGCCGCCTCTCGAGCTGGCCTCGGGGCGAACTCCATCGCCAGCTCGCCTACAAGGCGGCCGAGCACGGAGTTCCGATCTACTGGGTGAACCCCTTCCGCACCTCGACCATCTGCCCGAAATGTGGGGTCTATGCCGGTCCCCGAAGCAGGGTAGGACCGAAGTTCGTCTGCGCGAACCCGAGCTGCGGGTGGAGCCTCGACCGGCAGCTCAACGCGGGGGCGAACCTCGGGCGAATCGTTCTGCGCGACCACGGTCGGGCGGAACTCGGAGGTCTTTGAGGACATGATGACTTCCGCCCGATGTCGCGGAAGTCCCAAGCCAGGCGCCTCCTACCCTCGACGGGGAGGCGCCTCATGGAACAGAAGACCTTCGTCGGGCTCGACGTGCACAAGAACTCGGTTGTCGCCACAGCAGTGGACCCTTGGGGAAAGCGGATAGATCAGTCGACTTTTGGGTCCAGTGACGAGGAACTCGTCGCCTATCTGAGATCCCTCCCGGGAGAGAAGCACGTGGTCCTGGAGGCGTCCACCGTCTGGGAGCACTACTTCGATGCCGCAGCCGGAACGGGAGCCAGGGTCGTCCTATCCCACCCACTGAAGACCCGTCTCATCGCCGAGACGAGTCTGAAGTCAGACAAGGTTGATTCGGAAGCCCTTGCGACCCTCCTCCGCCTCGATGCAGTGCCCACGGCCTACGTACCCGACGATCGAACCCGTGGACTCCGTCGCACCGTTCGGGATCGAATCTTCTATCGGGAGACCGAGAAGAGGGTGCGGAACCACATCTCCGGTGTTCTGCTGACTCGTGGCGTTCCGTTCGAGGCCGGATTGCTAGGGAAGAAGGGGGCTCGAGAGGGTCTCCGAAAGCTCCACGTCCCGGAGATCGACCGGGGCCTCGACGTACTCCTGAACCTCGAAGCTGCCACGAAGCGAACGAACACGGCCATCCACGCAGTGTTTCTCGAGTCGCCCGAGGCCCAGCTCCTCAAGTCGATACCAGGGATTGGAGAGCTCACCGCGGTCGCCCTCGCAGCGTTCCTGTGCCCAATCGATCGCTTCCCGAATTTCGATAAACTGAGTTCCTACGCCGGACTGTGCCCCACTAACCACCAGTCATCGACCACCTCGTTCCAAGGAGCCCTGAAGCCGGACTGCAATCACATCCTTCGGTGGCTCCTGGTTGAGTGTGCTTGGGTCCACCGCCAAAACGCGAAGGGAAGCTACGTGTCGAAGGTCGGGCGGCGGATCGCGAGAAGGAAGGGCGCGACACGAGGGGCAGTGGCCTCCGCGCACGCGCTACTCCGACTGGTCTTCGCAATATTGAAACGGGGAACACCCTACTCCCTTCACGCTCCAGAGCGGCCGAGCTGCAAGGTCAAGTCTGCGGAGTCTCCCTGACTGCCGCACGTCTTTGAGTGCAGGACGCCACTCTGGGGCCCGTGGTCGCTACTATCTTCGTGCGCTTCGGGCGCAAATAGCTGACTGCGGCACGGGCCATCGAGCATCGGGAGGGTAAAATCGGATCGGCCAGGACCGCTCCCTCAGTCACTCGCCCGCGTCGTGCGGAAGTCACATAGCCGACTTGACCTCGACGCCCTCTCCGAGGAGGCGATGAGGCCCCGCTACCCGTTCGAGCAAGTCGGACGGGCACGGGCGGAGCGGAGGGAGAGGGAGGGATCGGACGGACCCCCCGGGGCGACCGGGGGAGTCGGATAAGATCCTAAAGCCGTTCGAGCCGGTTGCTGGCCGACGGAACCTCGCGGGGCGCTTCGAGTCAGATTTCGACCCACCGACCACGGGATTCGCCCCGGCGCGGCCGTTCTGGGAAACGCGTGAAAGGGCGCGCCGCAGGGTCCCCCCGGGCCAGCCGAAACGCGAGCACAGGCCGATGCGTCGATCCGGAGCCTCGCCACCTTGGCATCGGACGCATCGAATCGTTCGTCCCGGCGACGTCGGAAGGCCCGTGACAATACCTTGATATTGCGAGGATTCTCCCGTCGGTCCGGATGGTTTCTGAGAGTGCGCCGACCCCTTTCGGGCGCCGCCTGCGGCACTGGGCCCGGGTCGAACGGGGCTGGCTCTCCGTCGTCGTTCTCGCGATCGGCGTCCTTCTGACGGTCCTCGCGGTCGGCGACTACACGCCCCTCGGATCCGCAGGGCCGTTTTCCCAGATCAACAGCGGCACGGACCTCTCAGCCTCGGGCGGACCGAACTACAACCTCGTCTTCGTCATTCTCGGACCGATCCTCGTGCTGATCGGCGGCTACCTCGTGGGCGCGTACTACGTCGCTCGCCGCCGCTTCGAGCACCTGATGCTTTCCCGCAGCAAGGCCGAGTTCCTCCGCAACCTACCCGAGGTCGAGGACCTCCTCTGGGACCTCACGCCGGCCGATGAAACGCGGTACGAGGCCAAGAAGTCCGAGTTGAGGATCCGCCGGTAGGCACGCCCCGCCCACGGTCCGCAACGCTCCTAAGTTCGGGGGTGCCGAGCCGGTGCAAATGCCCGATTCGCGCGTGCCCGACCCGCGCCCCGACTTCCGATTCCGGCGCCTCGAGAAACCGGAGGAGTTCCGGGCGGTCGAGGAGGTTCAGGCCGTCGCGTGGGGGCTCCAGGAGGAGCCGCCCGTCCCAACCCCGATCCAGCGGGCGATCCAGGACAACGGAGGACTCGTCCTCGGCGCCTTTGCGGATGTCCACCTCGCGGGATTCTGTCTCGGCTTCCTCGGCTGGGACGGCACGCTCCTCTACCACTACTCCCACATGACGGCGGTCCGACCGGAGTACCAGAACCACCGGGTCGGCTTCCGGCTCAAGTCGCATCAGCGCGAGGAGGTTCTCGGACAGGGTCTTACGGAGATCCGGTGGACCTTCGATCCTCTGCAGAGCCGCAATGCCTTCCTGAACGTTCGGAGGCTCGGCGGCACCCCGGACCGGTACTTCGTACACTACTATGGGCGGATGGGGTCGGACGCCAACCGCGACCTCGAAACGGATCGCCTCCGGCTCGTCTGGAAACTGCAGGGTCCGAAGGTCGAGGAGCGCCTCGCGGGGAAGCTCCCGAGCCCCGAGGAGGACCTGCGCCGCTGGACGGCTTCCGTTCCGATCCTCGAGAGCGAGGTCGGGGACCGCGGGCTTCGGATCCCGCATACGGTAACGGAGCCCGAGGCGACGGATGTGAACATCGAGATCCCCTTCGACATCGCCCTCCTGCGCGAGCACGAGCCCGAGAGCCTTCGCACCTGGCGCCACGCGGTTCGCGACTCGTTCCGAGCCGCGTTCGACCTCCAGTACCGGGTGGACGATTTTGCCGTGGTCTCCTCCGAGCACGAGCGGCGCAGTATCTACCTGCTGAGCAAGGCGACCGGTACGACTTCGGGCCCCCACTGACGCTCTCCGGGGAGTCACCCCGGAGGGAAGGAGGATATCGGCTGCCCCCTTCTACCGGATGTGATTCGCGCCCGAGCTTCCCCGGAGCGCCGCGCCTCGCTCCTCTACCTCCTGGTGCCGTCGGCGGGCATCGCGTTCGGGATGATCGCCGTCCTTCTCGGAGGCGTCGTTCCTCCTTCGCCTCCTGTTGGGGGGTACGGCACCACCCCGACGGTGTTCACCAACCGCGAGATCGCTCTCCTGAGCGGCCTCGCCCTGGCGGCGTTCGGGATCGTGATCCTCGCGCTGCGCTCCCAAGGGGGCAGCTCTCCTCACGGTCCGACGCTCCTCGCAGCGGTCGGAATCCTCCTCGCGGTCCTGATCCTCCTTGCGTTACTCGACCTTGCCTCTCCGCCTGTGTCGACGTCCGGTGCCTCCCCGCGGACGCCTCCCACGAACACCACGACTGGGCCGCCGGTCAACCCTACCTGGCAGACACCGCCCGTGACGATCCTGCCGCCGGCCTGGCCTCCCTGGGTCCCGTACGCGCTCCTCGTCGTCGTGCTCATCGTGGTTACTATCGCCGCGGGCCCCCTCCTCCAGGCCCTCCGGTATCGCAGTGTTCGCCGAGCCAAGCCACCGACCCGGCCTGCGCCCCCGCGCGCGGCGTTGCAACGTGCTCTCTCGGATCTGACCGACGCTTCCGGCAGGGACCCGAGGGAGGTGATCATCGCTCTCTACGGCCAATTGCTCGAGGAGGTCGGAGACCGAGCGGGTCGGCTCGAACCGAGAACCCCGCGCGAGATCGAGGCAAGGATCGTCGACGGTCTCGGGATCCGCCGGACGAGTGCCCAGGTCCTCACGGGGCTCTTTGAGGAAGCGCGCTACTCCACCATCCCGCTCAGCGAAGCGAACGTGGATCGCGCGCGCTCCTCGCTCCGGGAGGCGCTCTCCTCGCTCGCCCCGGCCGCTTCCGCGTGACCATGGATCGAGTTGGGATCCTCCTCGGCGCCGCTGCGGTCTTCGCCGTCCTTGTCGCGATCGGGGCCGAGGGGGACACGACGACGAGCGCGATCGCGGGCACCATCGCTGTGGTGGCGGGAGCCTTGCTCGCCCTGCGAGCCTCGCTCCGCCGCCGCGAGCCCGCAGCAGCAAGACGGTCGGTCGATCCGGGCGATCCGTACTCGGGGCTCCGGGACGCGCTCCACGGAGGGAGCTTCGGGCGCGAGCAGATCGTGACGGCGGTCCAGTCCCTCGAGTACGCCTACGCCCTGCGCGCGGGCCCGTCGCGCGGTGCGAAGGAGTTTCGCGATCTGATCGCCATGCCCCCGGCCGACTTCCGTCGTTGGCTCGCCGAGAGGCTCGACCAGATCGAGCGGCAGGCGTGAATGCAAGCCGAGGTCGTGCCAAGCGGCCCGCGCTGGCGCGCTGCGTCGATCCTCCTCTGGGTGGCGGCTCTCCTCCTCGCGGCAGCTTCGATCGCGACGCGCGATCCGGTTCCTCTCTTCCTCGCGCTCCCACTCCTTCTCGCGCCGGCCCTAGCGGTCGCGAGCCTTCCGACCCCATCGTCGGGGGTCCGACTCTCCTGGGGCGAGGAGGGGTCGGGTGCGGAGATCGCGATCGCGGGAAGGATCGAAGCGGAGGACCCACGGATGCTCCGCCGCCTCCACCTGACCTTCCAGAGGCCGAGCCCGATCGAGCAGGTCCGCCCTCCGACCATCGCCCTCACGCACGGATGCCTCAGCTTCCGACTGAGCTGGCGCGCGCCGTTCCCGGTCTTCGTCCGGATCGCACCGCCCGTGGTGACGGCCTCGGACCCGCTCGACCTCGTCCGGCTCACGATCCCGCACCAGGCGCCACCGCTCCTGGTGAGCCGCTATCCTCCCGAGGCGACGGAGCTCGACGCGGTACGGCTCCGTCGGACGACCACGGTGCCCGGGGAGGCGCCGTCTCGGGCGGTCGGTCGGGCTGGGGACTTTTTCAGCGTGCGCGCGGCGACACGATCGGACACACGGCGCCAGATCAACTGGCGGGCGAGCGCTCGGGCCGGCCGGCTTCTCGCGAACGAGTTCTTGCTCGAGCGCACCGGAGACCTGGTGCTCGTCCTCGACGCCCGACCGAGCTCGCTCGGCGCGGAGCAGGACGCGGCAATCCTCTCGATCGCGCGCGCGTCTGCGCGCGGGATCGCGCTCGGCTTCCTCCGACTGAAAGCCCGCGTCGGCCTCGCTGTGTACGGCGAATTCCTGGCGACCGTGCCCCTCGGATCGGGTCGAACGCACCGTTTTCGCCTGGACCGTGCCCTCGAGACGGCGGTCGTCGCGGGAGCCGCAGGACCGGACGAGCGTCTGGCGGTCCAGCTCCGCCGGAACTTCCCGCCCGGGGTTCCCACCCTCCTCATCAGCACCCTCGCGAGCGACGGATCCCGTGAGCTCCTCCTCCATCTGCGCCGCCGCGGATTCCCCGTCTACGTGCTAAGTCCCTCACCTCTGCCCCTCCTCTTCCCCCACCGACCGAGCGAGACGAGCGACGACCGACTCGTCGAGCGACTGCTCCACCTTGTGCGGCGCCGTAGCATCGCTGCGGTGTGGGAGGAGGCACCCGTGCTCGACTGGACCGACTATTGGTCGCTCGCAGGATTGCACGCGCTCCTCACGCGACCGACCTCGGGATCGCGGCCATGGTAACGAACGGAGGGGGACGAGCCCCGCGCGTAGCGTGGGAGGTTCTGCCGGCGCTCGGCGTGGGGGTCCTCGCAGGTGTGCTCGCGATCCTCTCCGGCCCGGCGGCTCCCTTCGCCCTCGCCGCCGTGATCGGCGCCCTCGCGATCACGGTGGTGCTCCGCAGGCTGCCCGCAGCCCGCGAGGTCTGGCTCCTCCCCTCCCTCGGCGTCGCAGGGGGACTCGTCTTCCTCGCCCCTGTCGCCTTCGCGAGCGAGCTTCTCGCGGGTGCCCTCGGCCTCGGGCTTCTCTACTGGATCGCGCTCGGATCCGCGGGCTCCGAGCCGTTCGCAGATCGCGCACGCGGGCTCCTCCTTCCCGGGGCCGCTCTCGTTCTCGCGCTCGCTGCGACGCTCGTCCTCCCGGGGGGTCCTCCCCTCGTCGGGATCGCGAGCGGCCTGCTGGCCGCGATCCTGATCGGCCTCGCCTACCTGACGAGCCGCCCCGAGGGGGATCCGGCGGACCCCGAGCGCTCATAGGGGTCGACGGCCTCTCTCCCGTCGGCGAGACGCCCAAGGCGCCGCCCGGTCACCGACGAAGGGTCCCTCAGGACCACCACGGACGGGTCGTCCGTCGGGATGATGTGAGGACAACCCCGGTGCCCGACAGCCCCGGCCGGGTCAGGACGCCGAGAGGGCCGATCGGCCTGCCGTGACGCGAAGCCGTTACGGCCGGGGAACAGCGGCGTGCGGCGAAAGGGTAGATACACTGCACTGGTCTCGGCGGCCGGGACGGCGATCGCGTGAACATCGAGGCAGCCCGGGAACGGCTCGGCCCGGTCCGCGACGCGGTCCACCGCGCCGTGGTCGGGCGGGAGACGGCCGTCGACCGGATCCTGACGGGACTCGTCGCCGATGGCCACCTGCTGCTCGAGGACTTCCCTGGTCTCGGTAAGACGCTTATCGCCCGTTCGTTCGCGCGCGCGTTGGGCCTCTCGTTCTCACGCATCCAGTTCACCGCCGACCTCCTCCCCCACGACATCACCGGGGGCGAGGTCCTTGACCCGGCACGCGGCACCTTCTCCTTCCGTCCCGGGCCGCTCTTCGCCCAGCTCGTGCTCGCCGACGAGATCAACCGCGCGCCGCCGAAGGTCCAGTCCGCGCTCCTCGAGGCGATGCAGGAGTACCAGGTCACGGGCGAGGGCGGAACGCACCCGTTGGAGCGCCCGTTCATCGTGCTCGCGACCCAGAATCCGATCGAGCTCGAGGGCACCTATCCCCTGCCGGAGGCGCAGGTCGATCGCTTCCTGATGCGCCTCGACGTCGGCTACCCGACCCGCGAGGAGGAACGCGCGATCCTCGCCCGTCGCAAGGAACGGAAGCAGGAGGAGGCCGATGTGCCGCGTGCGCTCTCCGCCGAGGATTTCAAGGAGGTCCAGAGGGCCGTCGAGGACGTGGAAATGGACCCCGCGATCGAGGGATACGTCGTGGACCTCGTGGCCGCGACCCGTCGGGATGCCCGGGCGGAGGTGGGCGCCTCGCCCCGCGGCTCGCTCGCCCTCCTCAAACTCTCCCGGGCCCGCGCGCTCATCGAGGGGCGGACGTTCGTCCTTCCGGACGACGTGAAGGCGGTCGCGCTCCCCGGGCTCGCGCATCGGATCCTCGTGAAACCCGAGCCCTGGATCCGTGGGCTCCGAGGACGCGACATCGTCCAGTCCGCGCTCGACCAGACGCCGGTCCCGAAGGTGCCGTGAGCGGCCCACGGTGTGCCGACCCGTCACTTCCTGCGAGGAGGATCGAGCGGTCGTGACCCCCGGGGAACTCCCCATCGTCGTCGTGGCCGACGCGATCGCCCCGACCGCGCTCGAGCGGCTGCGCTCCGGCCCGTGCCAGGTCGTCGATGCCACAGAAGGGTCCGAAGCGCTCCTCAGGGCCATCGGCTCGGCGTGGGGCATCATCGTGCGAAGTCGGACGAAGGTGACCCGCGAGCTCCTCGCGAAGGCCCCCGCGCTCCGCTTCATCGGGCGTGCTGGCGTCGGCGTCGACAACATCGACATGGACGCCGCCTGGGCCCGTGGGATCGAGGTCGTGAACGCCCCTTCGGCGGCCACCACGAGCGTCGCCGAACTCACCCTAGGTCTCCTGGTCGCGCTCGCCCGGGACCTGTACCCGAGGATTGCTGACACCAAGGCCGGCGGTTGGAAACGCACTGGGCTCGGGAGCGAGATCGCCGGCAAGACGGTCGGGTTCGTCGGGTACGGACGGATCGCGCGGGAAGTGGCGCGTCGCCTCGGGCCGTTCGGCGTCACCACCATCGCGTACGATCCGTTCCTCCGGACGGGCGTCGACGCAACCGCGCTCGTCCCGCTCGACGACCTCCTCGCCCGTTCGGACTTTGTCTCGCTCCATGCCGCGTCGACCGCCGAGAACCACCACCTCCTCGACCGGGCGCGCCTCGCGCGCATGAAGCCGGGCGCCTACCTTCTCAACCTCGCACGCGGGGCCCTCGTCGATGAGGGCGCGCTCCTCGAGGCGCTCGACGCCGGCCGCCTCGCGGGGGCCGCGCTCGACGTGTTCGAGAACGAGCCGCCGACGCTCGCGCGGCTCGTGCAGCATCCGCGGCTCCTGGCGACCCCGCACCTCGGTGCGTCGACGCACGAGGGGCAGACCCGGGCCGGCCTCGAGGTCGTCGAGGATACGCTCCGTGCGCTCGCCGGGAAACCATTACAGGGGCTCGTGAGTCCCCCGAAGGGCGCCCCATGACGGTCGATCCCGAGACGACCACGTTCCTCATCGCCGGACCGGTCCGGATCCATCCCCGGGTCCTCCGTGCGATGGACTTCGCCTCGGTGAACCACCGCGGCGACTACTTCCACGGCATCGTCCACGAGATCCGCGAGCTCCTCCCGGTCGCCTTCGGGGTGAAGGGCCACCAGGTGGTGCTCTCAGGAAGCGGTACGGCTGGACTCGAAGCGATCTACGCCTCGCTCCTCCGGAAGGGGGAGCGGACGCTCGTGCTCTCCAACGGCAACTTCGGCGAGCGAACCGACCAGATCGCGCGACGCTACTCCGATCCCGTCACGACGCTCTCGGCTCCGTGGGGGCACCACATCCCGATCGAGGCGGCGAAGGCGGAGCTTGAGAAGGGCGATGTGCGGGCCGTTTGCGTCGTCCACAACGAGACGAGCGTCGGGCTCGCGAACGATCTCGCCCAGCTCGCCCCCGCGATCCGGACCTCCGGCGCCCTCTTCCTCGTCGACGGGATCTCCGCGGTCGCCGGTATCCCCTGCCCCATCGCGGACTGGGGGATCGACGCGATCGTCGCGGGGAGCCAGAAGGGGCTCGCAGCCCCGGCCGGCCTCGCCCTCGTCCATCTCTCCGAGCGCGCGCGCTCCGAGCTCAGGCCGGTCTCCTTCTACCTCGACCTCGCGGCGCACCTCGAAAGCCTCCAGAAGGACGACACGCCCTGGACGCCTGCGGTGCCGCTCTTCCTTGCCCTGCGCGAGGCGCTCCTCCTCCTGAAGGAGGAAACGCTCGAGGGCCGGCTCTCACGGACGCACCAGCTCGCCGAGGCGACCCGGGCCGGGGCCGACGCCCTCGGGATCGAGCTGTTCCCGGAGCGCGCCCACGCCTCGGACACCGTCACCGCCCTGCGGAATCCCGAGGGGATGGGCGACGCCGAGATCCGGAAACCGCTGCTCGACCGGTACCACGTCGCCGTTCAGGGCGGCCAAGGGTCCGTGAAGGGGAAGATCTTTCGGATCGGACACATGGGGATCGCCGACTGGCCCGACCTCCTCGTCACCTTCGCGGCGCTCGAGAGGATCTTCGCGAAGGCCGGCCGCCTGAAGAAGCCCGGGGCGGCGCTCACCGAGGTCGCCTCCCACATGCCGTGACGGTCGCGCTCGAGCTAGATATCCAGAATGACCCGCGCCCTCGGCGGGTCGAACCCGATCTCGAGGCGATGGAGCGTCACCGCCTTGATCTCCTTGCGGCGCGCGTGGCGGGCTGCGTCGAGCGTTTCACCGTTCACGTCCGCACGAACGGAAGTCGGGGGGGAACCCAGGGTCGTTGCGTGGACCTCCCGGCCCACGAATCCCTCGGTCTGCTCGAGCAGCAGGAGCTCGGTGAGAAAGGCCACGACGAGGCTCGAGGGGTCGGGCGCCGAGGCGCGTACCGTGCGCTGTTCGGCGGGCCGGATCCGACGCAGGTCCGTCATCAGCGCGTAGAGCCCGGTCCCGAGCGCCCCGAAGAGGTCCGAGGCCGTGTCGGCCCGGGCCCACAGCCCGACGTCCGCCGTGGTCGGGAAGCTTCCGTACCGTGGCTTCGCTCGCCTTGACGTCGTCACGGTCCCGTCGTGCGACTCTGGGCGGCGCAGACGTTTAAGCGACATGTCGACCTGCGCTCGGACCCATGCGCGCGAGCCTCGTCATCCCCACCCTGAACGAGGCCGCCTCGATCGGACACGTGCTCGCCATATTCCGAACGGCGGCGGAGGCCGGGAACGCGACCCTGTTCGCGACCGACCCGATCGAGTGGGAGATCCTCGTCGTGGATGGGGACTCGAGCGACGGGACCGCGGAGATCGCGGGCGATGCCGGTGCCCGAGTGATCGTCGAACCGCGCAGGGGCTACGGACGCGCCTACCGCACCGGCTTCGCCGCCGCAACGGGCGAGCTCGTCGCGACGCTCGACGGGGACGCGACGTACCCCGCGGAGGAGATCCCGCGGCTCGCCCGTCGTCTGCTCGACAAGCGGCTCGACTTCCTGACGTGCGATCGCCTGGCCAACCTCGACCCGAAGGCGATGACGCTCGAGCACCGGATCGGAAACTGGGTCCTGAACCAGGTGCTCCGGATCGCCTACCACCGCTATTTCCGCGCCGCGGGCGGCGTCCGGATCCGCGACAGCCAGAGCGGGATGTGGGTGTTCCGTCGCGCGATCCTCGACCGCATCACCCTGACCCAGGACGGGATGCCGATGAGCGAGGAGTTGAAGATCGAGGTGCTCCTCGGCGGCTTCGCCTTCGAGGAGGTCCCCATCCGCTACGCGGAGCGTTGGGGGGCGCCGAAGCTTTCGAGCTGGCGCGATGGACGACGCAACCTCGCCTTCCTGGTCACGAAGCGGCTCGGGTCCCGAACGAACGCTTCGCACCCCGATGCTCGCGGAAGCGCTGGCGCCGCACCCCGCTAGGGCGCGCGCTCGCGATTACTGGGTCTTTCCGGAGCGTTCGCGGGACTTCACGCGGAGTCCCTTGTAGCCGCACTTGCGGCACTGGACGGCCTTCGGCGGATTGCGGGCGGAGCAGTTCATGCAGATCCGCTTGTCGAGAAGTCGGTGCACGGCCTCGGGGAACGGCATCGGAGCCCGCCGCCGACGCCGGGTTCCGTATTTAGCCTCCCCGCAGAGGGAGAATGCCCAAGGCTCCCGGAGGGTTCGCGCGAGGCATGCCGAGCCCGTCCGAAGGGGCCGAAGGTCTCCGGATCGCGCGGAGGGCGATCGAGATCGGGCTCGCACGAACGGGACGCGTGGAGGACGCAGCCGCGCCGTTCCGGTCCGAGTCCCTCCCGCCGGTGTTCGAGGAACGTCGCGGGGTGTTCGTGACGCTCACCGAGTCCCTCGGAGGCACTCTCCGGGGCTGCATCGGGTTCCCCCTCCCGGTGTTCCGGCTGCGGGAGGCGATTCCTCGCGCCGCATGGTCGGCGGCCGTCGACGATCCAAGGTTCCCCCCGGTGGAACTCCCCGAGCTTCCGCACCTCGCGATCGAGCTCTCCATCCTCACATTCCCTGAAGTCGTTCCGCAAGGTCCCGATCTCGTCCACGGGATCGTGGTCGGCCGACACGGGCTCATCGTGGAGCGCGATGGGTTCGACGGGCTCCTCCTCCCCCAGGTGCCGGTCGAGCACGGGTGGGACGCGACCCGGTTCCTCTCGGAGACCTGCCGCAAGGCGGGGCTACCCATGGACACGTGGAAGCGGCCGGGCACGATCGTTCGACGGTTCGAGGCGGAGATCTTCCGGGAACCGTGACCCCGAGAGAGGGGCGGGAGGCGCGCCGCTATCGGGGAGCCCCGGAAGGAGCGGCCTTCTCGATGCGGTCGATCCGCCCGTACAGTTTCGACGCGCCGATCTCCCACATCCGAAACGAGGTAGGGTCTGCGGGGGGCGCGGGTCCGGCCTCGAGCCGTCCGGCGAGGAGATCCCTTTCGAGGCGCGCCTGGCTCGGTCGGAGCGCATCCAGGAGCTCGGGGTCCGCGAAGACGGTCAGGTCGATGCGGTCGAGGACATGAAACCCCGCTTCCTTCCGCAGGGACTGGAGCCGCCGAAGCGCTTCCCGCACCAGACCCTCCCGGAGCAACTCCGGGGTCGGAGCTCGGGAGAGGAAGCCCACGATGCGCCCCTGATCGTCGGCGCGCCGCACGAACTCCGCCTCGGGCAGATGGTGCGCCGCACCGGCGTCCACACGCCGGATCGAACGGACATTGAGCTCGTCGAGGAGGAGCTGGTCTGCTTCCGCACCGAGGGCGACGGGCGCCGGGCGTCCCACGAGCCCGAACGTCTCGAGAGGGATGCGGGACTTGACGCTCGCGCGTTGGCGAAGCTCGCGTCCGAGCTCGACGTCGGCGCGCACCTGGTCCATCGCGTCCTCGAGCGCCCGATCGCGTCGCCCGATCGGTTTGGGCCAGGCCTGGAGGTGGACCGACTGCTCCGACGTGGTGGCCGCCTGCTCGAGGACCTCAAGATGCACCTCCTCCGCGGTGAAGGGCGCGAACGGTGCGAAGAGTCGCGCGGTCACACCGAGCGCATAGGAGAGCGTCTCGTGCGCGAGCCGCCGGTCGGTTGCATCGTCGTTCGACCAGAACCGCGGTCGGGATCGCCTTAGATACCAGGTGCTCAGGTCGTCGACGAACCGGCGGAGCTCGAGGGCGCCGGGCTGGGCATCGTAGGCCTCGAGCGCTGCGGTGACCGCCTCGATCGTCCCGTCGAGGCGTGAGAGGAGCCAGCGATCCAGCGGGTGGACCGCCCTGGGAGCCTCCGACGCTGGCGTGAGTCCGTCGGCGGCTGCGTTCTGGTGATGGAACGCCACGACGTTCCGGAGGGTCCCGAGGGTACGATGGGCGGACTGCCGCATGATGGGTTCGCTCACGCGGACCGGTTCCGTGTAGTCGACGGTGAGGAACCCCCACCGGGTCGCATCCGCCCCGATCCGCTCGAGGAGGGCCATGGGCTCGACGGCGTTCCCCCGCGACTTCGACATCTTCTGTCCCGTGTCGTCGAGGACGAGGCCGTTCGAGATCGCCGCCCGGTAGGCGCCGCGGCCGAACAGGGCCGTCGCGATGACGAGGAGCGTGTAGAACCAGCCCCGGGTCTGGTCGAGCCCCTCGGCCACGAAGTCGAGAGGGGCCTCCGGTCGGAACGGGCCCGGCTCGAACGGATGGTGGTACTGGGCGAACGGCGCGGAGCCGCTGTCGTACCAGGCATCGATCGTGTACGGTTCCCGACGGGCGGGCTTCCCACAGGTCGTGCAGGCGATCTCGATCCGGTCGACGGTGACCCGGTGTGGGTCGAACGGATCGGGGAGCGGGCGGCCGGAGAGCGACGCGAGCTCCGCGAAGCTCCCCACACACGTGGCGTGTCGATCCGGGCAGGCCCAGATCGGGAGCGGGGTCCCCCAGAAGCGGCTCCGGGAGAGCGCCCAATCCTTGGCCTCGTCGAGGAAGTTCCCGAAGCGGCCCTCCTTCAGATGGGCGGGGACCCACGTCACCGCGTCGTTGTTCCGGACGAGGTCCTCGGCGATCTTGCGGGTACGAACGAACCAGGAGTCGAGGGCCCGATAGATGAGCGCGTGCGTGCAGCGCCAGCAGAACGGGTAGGTGTGCCGAGCGGTCTCGCTGCGCTCGACGAGTCCTCGCTCCGCGAGCGACGCTGCGAGGATCGGGTCGGCGACCTTGAACGATTTCCCTTCGACGATCGGCACCGCCCGCGTGAAGACGCCCCGGCTATCGAGAGGGTCGAACGCCCCCACGGCCTCTCGAACGCCGATGCGCTGGTCCTCGACGCCGAAGCTCGGGGCGATCTGGACGAACCCCGTGCCCTCCGACGCGTCGACCATGTCATCGAGCACGATGCGGTAGCGGCCCCGGCCCGGACCCGCGTACGGAAAGACCGGTTCGTACGCGATCCCGTCGAGCTCGGCCCCCGTGTACCGTCGGACGATCTCGGGGGACCCGGGGAAGTAGCGCGCGAGCGCGGTCTCCGCGAGGATCTCCTCCGAACCGTCCGCCGCCCGGACCCCGACGTACGGAAGGTCGGCGCGCGCGGCCACGAGAAGGTTCGAGGGGATCGTCCACGGCGTCGTCGTCCAGATGAGCAGGGACCGCCGGGGGCCGCCGTGCGCAAGGAGCGGGAAGCGCACGGTGATCGACGGGTCCGTGGTCTCTCGGTACCCTTGGGCTACCTCGTGCGAGGAGAGCGGGGTCTCGCAGCGCGGGCAGTAC
Organism: Thermoplasmata archaeon; assembly: GCA_022749905.1. Classification (GTDB taxonomy): domain Archaea; phylum Thermoplasmatota; class Thermoplasmata; order Lutacidiplasmatales; family UBA184; genus Lutacidiplasma. Next base: position 296 of record JAKIWU010000016.1, on the reverse strand, counting down.
GGCAGGACGTAGAAACCCTTCTCGAGGAGGCCCTTGTCGAAGAGCGTTTTCAGGGACCACCAGACGCTCTCGATGTAGGGGGGACTCATCGTGAGGTAGGGCTTCCGGTAGTCGAGCCAGTAGCCGAGCCGCTCGCTCATCGCCTCCCAGACGGACGCGACTTCGAGCGTGCTCGCCCGGCACGCCTCGCAGAACCGTTCCACGCCGAACGCCTCGATCTCCTTCTTCGAGCGGATTCCGTTCCGCTTCTCGATCTCGATCTCCACCGGGAGCCCGTGGCAATCCCAACCCGCCAT
>JAKIWU010000159.1 GCA_022749905.1 Thermoplasmata archaeon | reverse complement strand
GGGGACGTACACGATCACGGCGAGCCTGAGCGGCTACGCGAGCGTGACGATGAGCTTCGATGCGAACAGCGCGTCGGCGCCGCTGGTGGTGGCGTTGAAGCCGAATCTGCAGACGAACGAGCATCCCGGGGCATCGATGACGGCGAACCTCGAGTATGCAGCGGCGCTCGTGCTCGCCGGAGCCGCGGTCGGGGTCGTCCTGTTCACGGTGACGCGACGGCGACCCCGCCGGGCTGCGGGGAAGCCGCCCGCCACCCGGTAAGGACTGCGGAGCGCCGGACCGGGGGCGACCTCGTTCCCGGCGAAGGCCGCCGGATCAGGTGAACAGGTCCTCGAGGGGGTTCCGCATCTCCTTCACTTCCCGGATCCGGACCCCCTTCGCGACCAGCTCGTTCACGAACTTCGGGACCTCCTCCGGGCCGGCGAGCTCCTGGAGGAAGTAGTCGCCCTCCTTCGGCAGCCCACTCAGCGCGGGATTCGGCTCCTCCACCCGGATCCCGAGGACGTACCGCGAGGGCCGGAGCTCCCCAAGGGGACCGAAGTAGGCGAGCCGGCCGTCCTTGAGGGCGAGGACGTACCGCCCGATCTCGCGCGCCTCGAACAGGTTGTGCGAGGAGTAGAGGACGATCCGGTCCTCGCTGAGGCCCAGCACGAGGTTCCGGATCTCCGTGGCCATCTTCGGGTCGAGGTTGGCCGTCGGTTCGTCGAGGAGGTAGATCTGTCGTTCGCGGAGGAAGATCCGGGCGACCGAAACCCGCTTCTTCTGGCCCTGGCTCAACTGGGAAAAGTACTTGCCCCGAAGCTCCCGGAGGCCGAGCAGGTCGAGGACCCGTTCCAGGTCCGGCTCTCCCGCGCCCACGACGCGGCCCCAGAAACGGAGCGCTTCCTCGACCCGCAAACCGTCCGGGATCCCGTCGATGTGCGTGAGGTAGTGGAGTCGGCGGCGGGCCTCGAGGCGGTCGACCGGGATTCCTCCGATCTCGACCGACCCCGCCTTCGGCCTCAGTATGCCGGCGAGCGTGCGGAAGAGGGTCGTCTTCCCCGAGCCGTTCGGTCCGAGGACCACGTAGATCGCCGGCTCCCGGATCTCGAAGGAGATGCCGTCCAGCACCCGCCGTTGGAAGTAGCCGGATGCGACGTCCCGGCACCGGACGGAAGCTTCCGGATCGGGCAGCGGGTCGCGGATGCCGGGCGGGAGAGCCTGGGATTCCATGGACGACGACATTCCGGACCGCCCGCCCCTCACACGGGCGATAGGAACCTCTCGCGCACGAGGAGGCGGTTCGAGAGGGCGGTCAACGTAAGCACGGCCGCGATGAGGAGTGCCGAGGCGCCGACCCCGATGAACGGCGTATCCGCCGGGGGGTACGAGATCGCCACGAGGAAGACCAGGAGCTGCGGAGCGACGCCGATGAGCGGCGCGAGTCCGACGGGGCTGTTGATCCCGGCGCGCGGGGACGAGACGGCGGACCAGATCATCCCGACCATGATCGTGAAGACCGCGCCGGCGTAGGTGATCGGGATGGTGTAGAGGAGCACCACCTGGATCGTCGTCCACGTGGGCG
>JAKIWU010000158.1 GCA_022749905.1 Thermoplasmata archaeon | reverse complement strand
TCAAGGAGTGGCGCGAGAAGGTGCTCGATATCGCGAAGCTCCCCGGGTACGACCCGACCAACCGGACCAAGACCTTCCAGCTCTGCCTCGAGACCATCGCGCAGGGTCGCATCCCGATCGGCGTGATGCACCGTCCGGCGGAGGGCGCGCCGGCAGGCGCTTCGCTCGAGCTGAAGCTCCTGCCGGACCAGATCGGGCCCGCGGCGGCCGAGATCGACTTCGCGAGCCAGCGCGGGGCCTACGAGAAGCTCCTCAAGGCGCTTGCCTAGGCCTCGCACGCGGTGCGACGAATCCTGGGGAGAGCCCGCTCGAGTTTACCGGATCCCGGCACCTTCGTTCCATGTGGATCGGGGTGGACGACACCGACGGTCCGAACGGAGGGTGCACGACCTTCGTGCTCACCGAGATCGTCCGCACCGCCCGCGCCGCGGGGGCGGACCTCATCGGAGAGCCCCGACTGGTCCGGTTGAATCCGAACATCCCGTGGAAGACACGCGGGAATGCCGCGCTCGCCGCACGGTTTGGTCACGGCATCGGCACGCCACGAAGGATCGGCGCGTACTCCGACGGTCCAATCTGGGCGTACCCCCGGGGACGGCGCCTGCAACCGAAGGAGCAGCGACGGCTCGCGCGACTCGCATGGACGACGATCCTCCGCTCGAGCGAAACCGCTCCGGGTACCGATCCCGCCATGGTCGCCGCCGAACGAAGGCCCGGCCCGGGCCTCTATCGACGGGCGGTGGGTTCGGTCGTTCCCATTCACGAGGTCGTCGACGCCCTCCAACGGATCGGCGCGACCCGTCGGGCCCGGTCCGGCCGCCGCGGACTCGTGGGGGCTACGGCCGCGATCGCCTGGCCCGCGAAACGGTTTACCTGGGAGCTCATCGCCTATCGACGTGGGCCACGCCGAGCCGGTGCGCGGACGATCGACCTCGAAAGCGTTCGCGGCGTCGAACGCCGCTATCCGGCCCTCTTTCTCTGTACCGACCGCGCCACCCGCCGCATGATGCTCGCGCCCCATACCGCGTGCCCCATCCTCCTTGGGCTCCGTTCCCGAAAGCGCTCCGTCCTCCCTCCGGCGTTCCGAGCGCTCCGATCGGAACCATGGGAACGGTGGATCATCTTCCAGACGAACCAGGGGACGGGCGATCATCTCGTCCGCCGTACGGTCGCGCGCCTCGGACCGTACGAGTCCGGCCGGATCCGCGGAACCGTCGCATCCTCCCCGGAGCAGCTCCGCGGTGGCCACGTCCGCTTTCGCCTCGCCGACGCGCGCGGAGAGCCGATTGCGTGCCTCGCTTTCGAGCCGACAAAGACCCTGCCCGTCGTCGCTCGAGGGCTCGCGATTGGCGATACCGTCGAGGTCTGGGGCGGGCGCGGACGCGACTCTACCTTGCGCCTCGAGGGGATCCGTGTCCTGAAGCTCGTGCCGAGGACGGCCGGAAAGGTCCCCCCATCCTGCCCGGACTGTGGGCGGAGAGCTCGGTCCATGGGTCGCGGGCGAGGCTACAGGTGCCGCGTGTGTCGACGACGATTCCCCCCCGAAGCAGCACGCAGTACGGTGCGCGCTCCCTCGATTAT
>JAKIWU010000157.1 GCA_022749905.1 Thermoplasmata archaeon | reverse complement strand
GAGCAGCCAGACCCCCAGGATCCTCAGGCTTCGGATCCGGATGCTCTCCACAGCGGTCCGGACTCCGAAGGCAGTGGCGTCGGCTTCGCGGCTCCAACGCTCGAGGTCGCCAGCGTTTGCCGTCCCCAGCGACTCCGCCGAAGTCACGTTCCCGAGAAAACGACCGGAATGCCCTATTCAAGGCTCACTCCATCTCGATACGTCGCGTCCCTCTATACCCCGAGGCGCTCCCCCCGCGCCGTGGGCACGCCTTGACGCGGTCGAAGGTCCTCGAATGGCTCCTCGAGGAGGACCAGCCCGCGATCCGGTTTCTCACGCTCACCGAGCTCCTCGGACGTCCCCGTACGGATCCCGACGTCCGACGCACGCAGGAACAGATTCCGCGGACCGGCTGGGCCGCCGAGATCTTCGCCCGACAGAATCGGCATGGGCTCTGGGACCCCGAAGATCGCCTCTACCACGGGAAGTACCTCTCGACGAACTGGATGTTGCTGATCCTCTCGGACCTCGGGCTCACCCGGGCGGATCCGCGGATCGCCACGGCGTGCAAGGCGTGGATCGAACGGTTCGCGAAGAAGGACGGGGGATTCAGCATGGACGGAGCGAGTCAGGGCCACCTCTGCATCACCGGTAACACCGCGCGGGCGCTCCTCCGCTTCGGGTATGCGCGGCATCCCCGGGTGCGCAGCGCCTTCGCCTGGCTCGCCGAGCACCGCTCGAAGCTCGGAGGCTGGTCCTGCTACGGCTCCGGCCGCAATCTCGACTCGTGGGAGGGCCTGAGCGCCTTCGCCGAGCTACCGAGGGCAGCGTGGTCGGAAGAGTTCCGGTCCTCGGCCACCAGCGGAGCGGAGTTCTTTCTGAGCCGGGAGCTCCACCATCAGGGGGAGCGGTACGCCCCTTGGTTCCGGTTCCACTATCCGGTCCACTACTACTACGATCTCCTCGTTGGCCTCGACATTCTTACGCGGCTTGGCTACGCCTCGGATCCGCGGCTCACCTTCGCCCTGGGGGTTCTTCGCGAGAAGCGACGTAGGGATGGGCGTTGGAACCTGGATTCCGTTCATCCGGACGTCGAAGGACCCATCGCCGAGTGGCTGGCTCGCCATCCCAACGATCGCCCCGTTCCGTTTGCGCTCGAGAAGGCCGGTGCGCCGAGCAAGATGATCACCTTGACCGCCCTTCGGGTTCTGAACAGGCTCGAGCCGGCCTCGTAGCCACCGTGGGATGAAGCCGCGACGATTTCAGCCGGAGTGGTTATGACCCATCGGCCCCGGTGCACCCCGTGACGTCCCGGCGCATCGTCATCATGGGCGCTGCGGGGCGAGACTTCCACAACTTCAATGTGCTGTACCGGGGGAACCCCGACGTCCGGGTGGTCGCCTTCACCGCAGCCCAGATCCCGAATATCGCGGGACGAACGTACCCGCCCGTGCTGGCAGGCCCGGGCTACCCGCAGGGGATCCCGATCGTTCCCGAGGACGAGCTCGCCGACCTCGTTCGCCGGGAGAACGCGGACGCCGTGATGCTCGCCTACTCCGATCTCGCCTACGCCGAGGTGATGCACCGGGCCTCGATCGTGCTCGCGGCGGGCGCGGACTTCCTCCTCGCCGGTCCGAACGCGACGATGTTGCGGTCGACCAAGCCCGTCGTCAGCGTCGGCGCG
>JAKIWU010000156.1 GCA_022749905.1 Thermoplasmata archaeon | reverse complement strand
GGCGGCGATCTCCGGGATCGAGAAGGCGATCCCACGCCACGGTTCGGCCGAGGCACGCAAGCTTTCCGACAGGATCCAGGCCGCCAAGAGGCGCGGGGAAGAGGTCGGCGAGGCGACCGCAGAGTTCGACCGACTCCTCGATGCCCTGCGGCGCCGGGAAGTGTTCGACATCGCAGCCCGGCTCGTCGAGACCCGTCGCTCGGTGGGACGGATCGCGATCGAGCCGACCCTCTCCCTCCGGACGAGCGACGAAGAGGAGGAGATCTTGCTGGAAGCCCGGATCCTTGCACGCAGGATCCACCGGATCAAACGGAACGTCCGCGACGCGCAAAGCGCGGCTCGGCTCATGTCCCACGTCCGCGCGGCCCTCTCCGAGGACCGGCGGTACGGTACACCCCAGGACGAGATCGACCAGCTCTGGGACGAGGTCGCGCGCCTCACTCGGGATCGCGGCCCGGCCGAAACGCCTCCCCCTGAGACGCCCGAAACGCCCGGACCGCCGGCCCCGAAGGAGGAGGAGACGCCCGGGAGCCTCCCGGTGGACGCGGTGGCTCCTCCGGAACCCCCCGCGGCGGAGGAAAGCGCGAGTCCGGCCGATCCGCCCCCAAAGCGTCGAGAGGCCGGTCGAAACGCGTAAGTACCCCTCGAAGGTCGGATATAATAGTTGGCGCGCCAAGGGATTCGCTCGCAGCCGCGCGAGCAAGACGCCGGCGTCGTCGTCGCCATCACACCTTCTGGTCGCCTGACGCTCCGGTCGATTCCGGCGGGGTTTCCAGTCGAGGGAGCCAGGGTTTCCGATACTACCGGTAGCACGAGCGGGACCGTCCTCCGCGTGTTCGGTCCGGTCGCGCGCCCCTACCTCTCGGTTCGACTGCGGAGGGCCCCTCGGCCCGCCGAAGCGGCGGGTCTGATTGGGACCCACCTCTACGTTCGAGGGACCTGAGCGTGCCGCCGGACGAGGTCACTCAGCCGAACGCACCGGCAGGACCCCGAGGCGGGGACATTGCGGTCGCAACCCGCTGCACCAACTGCGGATCCACCCACCTCACGCGGGACTACGAGAAGGGGGAGCTCGTCTGCGACGAGTGCGGTCTCGTCCTCGAGGAGGCGATGATCGATCAGGGCCCCGAATGGCGGGCGTTCGACGCCGAACAGGGCGAAAAGCGCGCCCGCACGGGCGCCCCAACAACACTGACCATCCACGACAAGGGCCTCTCGACCGAGATCGGTTGGAAGAACCGCGACCCGTACGGAAAGTCCATCCCTACCCGCAATCGGGCGCAGCTCTACCGGCTTAGGAAGTGGCAACGGCGCATCCGTGTGTCGAACGCGACGGAGCGGAACCTCGCGTTCGCCCTTGCCGAGCTCGACCGGATCGCCTCGTCGATGTCCCTACCCCGGAATGTCCGCGAGACGGCGGCGATGATCTACCGTAAGGCGGTCAATCGCAACCTGATCCGCGGGCGTTCGATCGAGGGCGTTGTGGCAGCATCCCTCTACGGATCCTGCCGCCAGTGCAACGTTCCCCGCACGCTCGACGAGATCGCGAGCAAGTCGCGGATCGGGCGGAAGGAGATCGGGCGCACGTACCGCTTCATGACCCGGGAGTTGAAGCTCAAGCTCATGCCGACCCGCCCCCAGGACTACATCCAGCGGTTCTGCTCCGAGCTC
>JAKIWU010000155.1 GCA_022749905.1 Thermoplasmata archaeon | reverse complement strand
GAGCGGCCCGCGGGCCAGAACTTCGTGGTCGCGGTACTCTCCTACGAGGGGTACAATATGCAGGACGCCCTCGTCTTCTCCAAGGCGGCGATCGACCGCGGCCTCGGGCGCTCCTCGTTCTTCCGGACGTACCGCGGCGAGGAGCGGAAGTACCCCGGCGGCCAGGAGGACAAGTTCGAGATCCCCCGGCCCGATGTCGCGGGCGCCCGCGTCGATACCGCCTACCGGAACCTCGGCGAGGATGGCCTCATCTTCCCCGAGCTCGAGGTGGGCGAGGGCGACGTGCTCGTCGGCAAGACGAGCCCGCCCCGTTTCCTCGAGGAGAAGACCGACCTCCTCACGCCGCAGAAGCGCCGCGAGACGAGCGTCACGGTGCGCTTCGGCGAGTCCGGGTGGGTCGACAACGTCATCCTCACCGAGGGGGAGAACATCTCGAAGCTCGTCAAGGTCAAGGTCCGCAACCAGCGGGTGCCCGAGCTCGGCGACAAGTTCGCCTCGCGCCATGGCCAGAAGGGCGTCATCGGCCTCATCGTGCCGCAGGACGCGCTCCCGTTCACGCGCGACGGCGTCACGCCGGACCTCCTGATCAATCCGCACGCGATCCCCTCGCGCATGACCGTCGCCCACGTCCTCGAGATGCTCGGGGGCAAGGTCGGCGCGCTCGAGGGGCGGACGATCGACGGGACCGCGTTCTCCGGCGAGCGCGAGGAGGCACTCCGCGAGGGTCTCCAAGCGCTCGGCTTCCACCCGTCGGGGCGCGAAACGCTCTACGACGGCACGACGGGACGCCGCCTCGAAGCGGAGATCTTCGTCGGCGTGATCTACTACCAGAAGCTCCACCACATGGTCGCCGGGAAGATGCACATGCGCTCCCGCGGCCCGGTGCAGATCCTCACCCGGCAACCGACCGAGGGGCGCTCCCGGCAGGGCGGGCTCCGCTTCGGGGAGATGGAACGCGACTGCCTCATCGGGCACGGCGTGGCGATGGTGATCAAGGACCGCCTGCTCGACGAGTCGGACGGCACGGTCCAGTACGTCTGCGGCAACACCGAGTGCGGCCACATCGCGATCCCCGACACCCGGGCGGGCTCGCTGCGCTGCCCGAGCTGCGGGAACACCTCGTCGATCTACCCCGTCGAGATGAGCTACTCCTTCAAGCTCCTCCTCGAGGAATTGATCAGCCTCGGCGTGATCATGCGGCTCCAGCTCGAGGAGATGCGCTAGGAGGAACCATGCCGCAGGGACTGTCCAAGCGCATCAAGAGCCTGCAGTTCGCCTTCCTCTCGCCGGACGAGGTCCGCCTGATGAGCGGCGTGAAGATCATCACCGCCGACACCTACGACGACGACGGCTACCCGATCGAGATGGGCCTCATGGACCTCCATCTCGGGGTCATCGAGCCGAACCTACGCTGCCGGACCTGCGGCGGCCGCGTCAACGACTGTCCCGGGCACTTCGGGATCATCGAGCTCGCGATGCCGGTCATCCACGTCGGCTACGCGAAGGAGATCAAGCGCCTCCTCCAGGGCACCTGCCGGGCGTGCGGGCGCATGCTCCCCGACGGGCCGACCGGTCGGACCGAGATGTCCGGCGACGCCGACGAGACGACGGTGGTGGTCCGGACGCGCGAGCCGAAGGAGGAGCGGGTCTGCCCGCACTGCCACGAGGCCCAGCAGAAGATCCTCCTCGACAAGCCGACGACCTTCCGGGAGAATGGCCACAAGATCACGCCGAAGGAGGTCCGCGCCCGCCTCGAG
>JAKIWU010000154.1 GCA_022749905.1 Thermoplasmata archaeon | reverse complement strand
CGAGGTACGCCAGGCGCTCTCCGAGCTCAAGTCCGACTACGTCCTCGTCGACACCCCGGGCCAGATCGAGCTCTTCGCGTTCCGGGAATCCTCGAAGGCGATCGTCGAGGCCCTCGGTGCGGAGCGCTCGCTCCTCGCGTTCCTCTTCGACCCGGCCCTCGCGAAGAACGCGAGCGGGTTCGTCTCGCTCCTGATGCTCTCGGCGACGGTCGAGTTCCGGTTCCGGCTGCCGATGCTGAACGTGCTGACGAAGGCGGACCTCCTCGACGAACGCACCCTCGCGGAGATCGCCGGGTGGGGCGAGAACTCGGAGGAGCTATTGGGGGCCGTCGAGCGCGATGCTCCCACGCCCGACGTCCAGCTGTCGTCCGGCATCCTCCGCACGATCGAGACGATGGCGCCGCTCACGCCGCTCCTTCCGGTCTCGAGCAAGAATCAGACCGGCCTCGAGGCGGTGTACCGGCACTGTCAGCTCGTCTTCGGGGGCGGCGCGGACCTCGAGGCGTCGCACTCGGCGCCCGAAGGGAACTAGGCTCTCGCGGCGAGCCTACTCCGTGAAGAAGAGTCCCATTCCGGCGGAAGCGGCCTCGTCCTCGTCGTGGAATCTGCGCTCGAGCACCTCGGCCTCGGCGGGAGGGAGCTTCTTCCCGATCGCCGCGAGGAGCTCGTCCGTCCTCCGAATGGCATCGGCGGATCCCTCGATCATGACGTAGAGCTCGCCGGCGGGCGCGCCCATCGCGGGCGCCTCGCGGATCTTGCGGCTCTGCCGGGCCACGATGTCGTCGTTCAGTGCGACGTCGAGCTCGGCCCGCTTCGCTCCCGGGACGAGATAGACCGTTGCCGGCATCGGCCGCGCGACTGGACCCCGGTATTTCCCCTTTCGGAGCGGCCCCCCACGCCTCCCGTCGCCGATCGCGTGTCCGTGCTGCCGCGGCGAGGCTCCCCCCTATCTCCCGGTCCGTCCTCGGACGCCCGTGTATTCGAGCACGACCGAGGCGCCCATCCTCCTCATCGGGTCGGCCCACGTGGTCGACCTCGACCGACCGATGCGCGCGCTCCTCGGCGAGCGCGTCCTCGACGCGATCGCGGTCGAGCTCGATGAGGAACGCGCCGCGAAGATCCTCGCGGAACACGCCCCCGCCGAGCGTGGCTCCGGGCGGGGACAACCGCTCTTCGTGCGCCTCTGGGGCCTTCTCCAGAAGCGCCTCGGCGAGCAGCTCGGAGGAGGGATCGCGGGCGCCGAGATGAGGACCGCCTCCCGGCTTTCCCAGGAACGGAACCTTCCCCTCTTCCTCATCGACGACCCCATCCGCGAGACGCTCCAGCGCCTCCTGCGATCGATGAGCGTCAAGGAGCGGTTCTCGCTCCTCCTCGGCGGGATCCTCGGGCTCTTCGTCCCGTCCCGCCTCGTCGCGGAGAAGATCGACCAGTACGCCGAAGCACCGAACGAGTATCTCGACGAGATTCGACGCGCCTTCCCGGGAGTCGCCCGCGTCCTCCTCGATGAGCGGAATGAGCACATGGCCGATCGGCTTCGAGAATTACGGGGCCGCGGATTCGGTCGCGTCGCCGTGATCGTAGGGGATGCCCACCTCCCCGGGCTCAGGGAGGCCCTGGGGCGACGCGGGATCCTCGTCGAGACGGTCTCGCTCGCTCAGATGCGGGCGCCCGCCGGACCGAGCTAGAGCACTTTGGGCCGACTGGCTTCCTGCTTCGCGATGGAAGCCAGCAGCGCGTCCGCGATGTGCCCGACGTCCGAGCTCGCGTAGCGGTCCACGG
>JAKIWU010000153.1 GCA_022749905.1 Thermoplasmata archaeon | reverse complement strand
GGGGGGATCTGCTCCCGATGCGGCCAGACCGTTACCGTCGCGGCGTTCGGTCACCACGAGGACGAAATCCGCGAGGCGTTCGGCCGGGCGCGCGATGCCTACGCCATCGCATCGTCGCATCTGAAGGCCGTGAAGGAAGAACGGGGAGCACGCGAGCGCTTCGAGCGGGTCCAGGCGAGTTGGGAGGCTGCGGAGCAGCGCCGGGGCGCGCTCCGGGGGGAGCTCGCCCGCGCCGAGGTAGATCGGGAGAGGGCCGAGCAGGATCTCGCGGCGCGCCGGACGCGCCGGACGGAATCCGAGAGCGCAATGCGCTTCCTCACCCCCCAAAGGGAGCGGTTGCGAGCGGCGCGAGACCGTTGCACTGCCCTCGAGAGCGATCGACGGACGTTCGCAGAAACCGTAGCGAGCCTCACCGCCGGGGAGGAAGCAGCGCGCGGCCGGGGGGAAGCCCTCACGTTGGCGGTTCGGGATCGAGAGCGCATCGAGCTCGACCGAGCCGAGGTCACCGCCCTACTGTCTCGGTTGGACGCTCGGCGGGAAGGCATCGAGAGTTCGCTTCGAGGGTCCGAGTCCGTCGAGGACGAGATCGAGACCCTTCGCGAGGAGCGACGCAGGATCACGACCGGCCTCGAGGAGGCGATCGGGCGCCAGCACCGCGCCGATGCGGAACAGAGAGCGGCACGCGAGCGCGTCGGCGAGGCGGAGCGCGGCGTGGTCGAGAAAGCCCGGATCGGTGCGGAAGCCGACCGTTTCCGGCGACTCGCCGAGTTCCTCCAGGGATCGTTCCGCGAGAAGGTCCTCGGACTCGAGCACCGTCTCCTGGGTCGTGCGCAGACCGAGTTCAATCGGAGCTTCTCGCGGTTCTTCTCGGCCCTCCTCGAGGATCCCTCGCTGGTCGCCCGTTCGGATGCGGGATTCGAGCCGTGGGTGGAGATCGAGGGAGAGTCCACGCCGGCCGAGGCCCTGAGCGGAGGCGAACGGACGGCGTTGGCGCTCGCGTACCGCTTGGCGCTCGGGGAGGTCGTCCGCGGCGCGGGTCGGCTCCGGCTCGCGGCGCTCCTCTTAGACGAACCGACCGATGGCTTCTCGCCCGAGCAGGTCCAAAGGATGGGAGAGCTCCTCGCCGAACTCGGGATCCCGCAGCTCATCCTGGTGTCGCACGAGGTCCTTCTCGGAGGAGCCGCGGACCACGTGATTCACGTTCGCAAGGTCGCCGGCGCTTCGAGCCTGGAGGAAGAGCGCGCGGCCCCGAGGCCCTCAGGGCGCATCGAGCAGCGCGCGGAACCGGCCCTCGTCCCAGGGAGGTGATTCGGCAAGCCGCAGATTCTCTGCGAGATGCTCCGGGGCCTTCTGCCCGATCAGCGGGCCGAGGGTGCCCGGCGCCGAACGGGCGAATTGGATCGCCGATTGCGCGCGGGTCAGACCTTCGGCGATCGGGCCTTCGCGCGCGAGCCGCCCCTGGAGGAGCGGAACGCTCGTGAAGCATCCGAGACCGCATTTCCGTGCCGCGTCGAACAGGGTCGTGCGCTCCCCGTCGAGGGACTGGTTCCGGAGCATCGCGGCCTCCGGCATGGCTAGGTTGAAGGGAAACTGGAGGAACCGAAACCCGTGCTCCGGGCCCCCGACCTCTTCCGCGACCTCGAGGGCGTCCCGGAGCGCGAGGTAGCCCCCGGCGCTTCGGGGGCTCCGCAAGCTCTCCCAGGTCGCAAGGCCGTAGAACCCGAGCTCGCCGCGGGAGCGAAAGCTCTCGTAGAGCTCGAACGCGAGGCGGAGTCGCTCGAGGAAGGTGGCCCGACCCACCGAGGGAATCTGGGCGTCCGCGGCGTTGTGGAGATACATCAGGTCGATCGTCGC
>JAKIWU010000152.1 GCA_022749905.1 Thermoplasmata archaeon | reverse complement strand
TGGACCCCGCGGGGGGCTTCTACTTCCTCGAGATGAACACGCGGCTCCAGGTCGAGCACCCCGTGACCGAGGAGTCGACCGGGCTCGACCTGGTCGTCGAGCAGCTCCGCGTGGCGGGCGGCGCGCGGCTCAGCTGGCGCCAGGAGGAGATCGTCCAGCGCCGCGCGGCGATCGAGTGTCGAGTGTATGCTGAGGACCCGGCGAAGAACTTCCTGCCCTCCCCCGGGACGCTCGGCCGGCTCGAGCTGCCGTCGGGCGAGGGGATCCGGATCGAGTCGGGCGTCGAGGCCGGGAGCGAGGTCTCAGTCCACTACGACCCGCTGCTGTTCAAGCTGGTCGTGTCCGGGGAGACGCGCGCCGAGGCGGTGGCGGCGATGGCGGGCGCCCTGGACCGCTGCGTGATCGAAGGCGTGAAGACGACCGTCCCGTTCCTCCGCCGGGTGGTCGCGCACCCCGACTTCGTCGCCGGGCGGGTGCACACGCAGATGATCGAACAAGGAGCGTTCAATGGCTGAGGAGATCAAGGCGCACATCACGGGAGTCGTCTTCCAGATCACTGCGAAGACGGGCGACCGCGTGAGCGCCGGCGACGCAGTCATCGTGCTCGAGTCCATGAAGATGGAGATTCCCGTGGAGGCGCCGCGGGCGGGCGCGGTCAAGGAGATCCGTGTGAAGGAGGGGCAGACCGTCCAGGAGGGCGAGACCGTCGCGATCCTGGAATAGGGGAGGGAGTCATGAGCGTCGAGCTGATCCGCGGGCTCTACGATTACCACCGGTGGGCGAACCGCCGCCTCTTCGACGTCGCCGCGGCGCTCGGCGAGGAGGTCACGTCGCGCGACGTGGGCAAGCAGTTCAGCTTCCCGACCGTCACCCGGATGTTCGGGCACCTCTACGGGGCCGACCGGGTGTGGCTTTCGCGCTGGAAGGGCGTGTCGCCGACGACCCTCCCGGGCGCCGAGTTCGCGACCCTCGCCTCGGTCCGCGTCCCCTGGGACGCCCTCGAGAGTGAGCAGCGGGCGTTCGTGGAGGCCCTGACTCCCGCCGACCTCGACCGCCCGGTCGAGTACAAGAACACGGAGGGCAAGGTTTTCAGGCTTGCGCTCGGGCCGCTCCTCCAGCACGTGGCGAACCACGCGACCCACCACCGGAGCGAGATCGCGACGATGCTCACGATGCTCGCCGGCTCGCCCCCGGACACGGGCATCAACAGCTACCTCCTCGCGAAGACGCGACAGGCCTAGCCGGGGAAAATCAGGCGGGGTCGGGGGGTCTGGGGGGCCCGTCGAGGCCCCCCAGTCCATCGGCGGTCAGTTCTCGACGAACGCGCGGAGGTTGCGCCCGCGCAGCGGGTGCCGCAGCTTGCGGAGCGCCTTGGCCTCGATCTGGCGGATGCGCTCGCGCGTGACAGCGAAGCGCTTGCCGACCTCCTCGAGCGTGTGCTCCCCTTCCTCGCCGATCCCGAAGCGGAGACGGAGGATCTCCTTCTCCTTCGGCGAGAGCATGCCGAGCGCCCGCTCGACCTGCGTCGTCAGGTCCTGGTTCAGCAGGGACTCGTTCGGCGAGCCGGTGGACTTGTCCTCGAGGAAGTCGCCGAGCTCCGAGTCCTCGCCGATCGGCGTCTCCAGCGAGAGCGGCTTCCGCGACGACTCGAGGATCAGCCGCACCTTCTTCGCCGGCACGCCCGTGCGCTGGGCGAGCTCCTCGGGCGTCGGCTCCCGCCCCATCTCGTTGACCAGGTTCCGGGTCACGCGCGAGATGCGGTTGAGGGTCTCCACCATGTGCACCGGGATCCGGATCGTCCGCGAGTGGTCGGCGATCGCCCGCGTGATGGCCTGGCGGATCCACCACGTCGCGTACGTCGAGAACTTGAAGCCCCGCCGGTACTGGAACCGGTCCACGGCCTTCATGAGGCCGATGTTGCCCTCCTGCACGAGGTCGAGCAGCGAGAGGTCGCTCCCGAG
>JAKIWU010000151.1 GCA_022749905.1 Thermoplasmata archaeon | reverse complement strand
GATGGACGAGGACCACAGGCTCCCACCGGGTCCGAAGCCCACCTCGGAGGAGGCGCTGCTCCCGAGCCCTTCGGAAGCGAACGGCGCCCGCGCGTGAGCGACCCCGACCCCGCCCCGAGCGATCCGGACCCTGCGCCCGGCGACGACGCCTTCGCACGGGCCAATTCCGAAGGGAACGGGGAAGGCCTCCGCTAGGGTCACAAAGAGCTCCTGCAGCACGCTTCGCGGGGCCACACCGCGCAGGAACTCCGGATCCTTGTCGAGAGCCGGCTCGCCCGCGTGGCCGAGGAGATCGAGCTGAAGCGCAAGAGCCTCGTCCGTCCCCCGCGGCGCCCGGCCTGGGGTCCTCTTTTGCGAGCCCCGCGCGCCGCCGAAGCGTGGAGTCCGGTGCGCTCGTCGCTTCCGGTCGCCCCCCTCGCACGCGGGCAGACCGTGCTCGTGCGCGAGACCCGACCCACGCGCTCGCTCGAGCTCGTCGAGCGCAGCTATCCGTCCTTCCCGAAGCTCGTGGTCATCACGTTCCACACCCCAACGCTCTCCGAGTCGGCTCTGGCGCGGGCCGAGATCCTGCGGGTCGGCTCCGCCTCCGATGGCGGCGGACGGCCCGGCCTATCGCCCGGGGAGATCGGGGGGCGCGTGCGCGAGGCGACCGAGTCCGAGGGCGGTGCCCTCGTCTACTTCGACGCGTTCGAATTCCTCGCGACGGAGTACACGCTCGAGACGGCCCTCAAGTTCGTCCATTGGGCCGCGGCCCAGGCGATCGACACGCGTTCCGCGTTCCTCGCCTCGGTCGACCCCGAGGGGCTCGATCCGAAGGACCTGAGCCGATTGCAACGCGCCTTCACCGTGGTCCCGTAGGGGCGCGGGGCCGGGATCCTCGGCATGGAGATCGCGTTCTTCACGGAGAGCTACCTTCCGACGCCCGATGGCGTCGCCCACGTCACGAGCGCGCTCGCGCGCGCGATGGTGCGCCTCGGCCACAGCGTGCGCGTGTACACCCCGGATCCCGGCGTCGCGGTGCCCGAACCCACCGGCGACGACGCGCGGATCCCGGTGGTCCGCGTCGCGTCGGTTCCCGTCCCCATGTACCACCAGTACCGTTGGGCCGTCTTTCCGTTCGTGCGGATGCTGCGCGACAGCGCTCTCCGCTCCACGGAGATCGTGCATGTCCATACCCCCGGC
This sequence comes from Thermoplasmata archaeon, assembly GCA_022749905.1. GTDB lineage: Archaea > Thermoplasmatota > Thermoplasmata > Lutacidiplasmatales > UBA184 > Lutacidiplasma. The sequence goes on along the minus strand of JAKIWU010000151.1, from coordinate 869 downwards.
ATCCTCGGGAGCGCCGGATTCCTCGCCGGAAGATCCCTCGGTGCTCCTGTGGTCGGCACGTTCCACACCAACGTCTGGGCGATGCGGGGAAGCTTCCCCCAGACCCTCGCGGTCCGTCTGTTCTTCCGGGCGGCGTGGTGGTACACCCTCGGGACGTACTGGCGATGCGATGTCGCCACGGCGCCAACGCGCGAAGCGCGGGCCGCGCTCCTCGAGCATGCCGCGAAGCCCTGGCGACGCCCCATCGAAGTCGTGCCGAACGGGATCGAAGTGAGCCAGTTCCACCCGGGCGTCCAGACCCCCGACTGGCGCGAACGCTGCGGGCTCCCGGATGCGCCCCTCGTGACGTACCTTGGACGCCTCACGGTCGACAAGGGCGTTCACCGGTTCCTGAACGCGCTGGCCGAACTCCCGCGAGGGCGGCAGTTCTGTGCCGTCGTCGGAGGTTCCGGCCCCGAAGAAGGACGCGTCCGTGAACGCATCCGGTCCGATCCTGGCCTCGCGGCGCGCGTCCGTTTCGTCGGCCCGGTCGCGGAGGTGGAAAAGGCCGCGCTGCTCGGTCAATCCGATCTCTTCGTCCTCCCCTCCACCTCGGATACTGCGAGCGTCGCGCTCCTCGAGGCGATGGCATGCGGTACGGCGTGCCTGGCCTCCGACGTCGGAGGTCCGAAGGAGATCCTCGAGGATGATGTGAACGGCCACCTCGTCTCCGTGGAGACGCCGCACGCGCTGGCGGGCGCCATCGACGAGCTTCTCGAGGACCCCGCCGAACGACGCCGCTTGGGAGGCCGCGGGATGGAATTTGTGCGAGCGTCGGCCTCGATCGACGCGACCGCACGCCGCTTTATCTCCCTCTACGAGCTCCTTCG
>JAKIWU010000150.1 GCA_022749905.1 Thermoplasmata archaeon | reverse complement strand
GCTCGGGCAGAGCGGGCATGTCCGCGGCCACGTCGATCGCTCCCACCCCCGCTCGCCCGAGGAGAGTCACGGCGGTGAGGGCTGCGGCTCCCACCCCCGCGACGGCGATGCGCGCGGCGAGCAGCCGCTCCTGGCCGCGCCCGCCCACCTCGGGGAGGACGATCTGGCGGCTGTACCGCTCGACCTGCGCGTCACCGAGCGCCATCACTCGATGACGTTCTTCTCGATCGGCTCGACGGTGACGCCGTGCTCGCGGAACCACTCGACCGCGGCCTCGATCGTCTCGGGGCGGCCGTCGAGCTCGAGGGCGATGATGCCGATGTCCTCGCTCACGCTCGCGCTCCGGACGTTGAAGACGAGGTCGAACTTCCGGCCCATCTGGTAGATGAGCGGCTCCTTCACGAGCTTCTTGGGATAGGTGAGGTAGAACTTGCCCTGCGTCATCCCGGCGGACTTGGGCTTGGCGAGCCGTGGGGGCGTGCGCTTCATCGTCGCGCCTCCCCGACCTTCTGCCACCCGACCCAGAGGTTGGTCGAGAGGTAGCGGTCGCCGAAGTCGGGGAAGAGGACGACGACCGTCCCCTGGCGGAGCGTCCGCGCCACCTGCAGCGCGGCGAGGTACGCGGCGCCACAGGACTGCCCGAGCAGCAAGCCCTCCTCGCGCCCGAGGCGATAGACCATGTTGTAGGCCTCCTCGGTCGAGACCCCGATCTTCAGGTCGAGCTCCTGCTCGTGATAGATGCCGGGCACGATGGAGCTCGCCATGTGCTTCAGACCCTCGAGGCCGTGGAAGGCGTCCTCGGGCTCGGCCGCGACGACCTGCACGGCGGGGTTCTGCTCCTTGAGATAGCGGCCGGTCCCCATGACGGTCCCGCCGGTGCCGATGCCGGCCACGAAGTGAGTGACGCGACCGTCGGTCTGGCGCCAGATCTCCGGCCCCGTCGTCTCGTAGTGGGCGAGGGAGTTGGCGGGATTGTTGTACTGATCGGGCTTGAAGTAGCGGTCCGGGTTCTCCGCCAGGATCTTCCGGCAGAGGCGGATCGCGCCGTCCGAGCCCTCGAGCGGGTCGCTGTAGATGGCCTTCGCCCCGAAGGCCGCCACGACCTGCTTCCGCTCCTTGCTGACGTTGCTCGGCATGACCAGCTCGACCGGATAGCCGAGTGCGGCCCCCACCATCGCGAGCGCGATCCCCGTGTTGCCCGACGTCGAATCGAGGATCGTCTTCCCGGGGACGAGGAGGCCTCGGGCGAGGCCGTCCTCGATCATCTTGAGGGCCGGACGGTCCTTCACCGAGCCGCCGGGGTTGAAGCCCTCGAGCTTTCCGAAGAGCCGCACCCCGGGGGGCACGCCCTCGCGCAGCTTCCGCATCTCCACGAGCGGGGTGTTTCCGACGATCTGCAGGACGGACGGAACGGCCCGCGGGCCCTCCGCGGGGGACGTCGGCCGGGAGAGGATGGCGCGCGCGGGCTGCATGGCTCCGGGTGCTAGCGGCCTCCGGCGATCGCGGGCACGATCGACAGCTCGTCACCCGCCTTGAGCGGGGTCTCGAGGTGCTTCAGGAAGCGGATGTCCTCGCCGTTCACGAAGATGTTCACGAAGCGCCGCACCTGTCCGCTGTCGTCACAGATGCGCTCCTTCAAGCCCGGGTAGCGCCGCTCGAGGTCGTCGATCAGCGCGGCCACCGTCGCCCCCTGAGCCTCCACTCCCCCGGCACCGCCAGTGTACTTGCGGAGCGGTGTCGGGACCTTGACCTGCACCATGATGACCGTTCCTCCTTTCACTTGCCAGTCAGACTGCGCTCGCGGCGCGCTCGCCCTCCAGGCGGGCGTAGAGCTCGTCGAAGTCCGCGAGCCGCGCCGGGATGCGGAACGGCTGCTCCACGGTGTCGACGACGGCCTCGAGCGTCTTGTAGCCGTTGCCGGTGACGCTGATCACGATCGACTCGTTGGGTGGGATCCTACCCTGTTCGATCAGCTTCTTCGTGACCGCGACGGTGGTGCCACCCGCGGGCTCGGTGAAGATGCCCTCGGTCCGGGCGAGGAGCCGGATCCCCGCGACGATCTCCTCGTCGGTCACCGCCTCGCCCCAGCCGCCCGACTCGCGGACGGCCTTCAGGACGTAGTACCCGTCCGCCGGATTGCCGATCGCGATGGACTT